>JAWABG010000001.1:0-129970 GCA_038884715.1 Candidatus Woesearchaeota archaeon
TCGGCTCGAAGGAATCGAGCCTCCGAGGAAAATTCTTTCTTTGAAAGAATTTAAAGCCGCTCAAATACTCCATCTACCAGATTTTTTGTTAATATCTGTTAGTAACAAAATCCCCGAAGTTTTTTAATAACTTTAAACCTACTTTTTGACTTTTTTCAGGATGAAATTGAGTAGCGATAATGTTATCCTTACAAATCATAGATGTAAAGGTAATACCATAATCTGTAATGCCTGAGATTATTGACTTGTCTTCAGGAGATACATAATAAGAATGGACAAAATAAAAGAATGATTCATTATCTATACCATTAAATATCTCCTCTAAGATAGCAAACCTTGTGTTCATAAAAAGTGTTATTGCAAAAAGCGTCATTCCAAACAAGCCTAACAGTTTCCCAAAACTTGTCATTGTTGTAGAAATGCTTAAAAACCCGGGGAATGTATCAAGAAAAAACATCAAGTAAAGTGCTGGGAATATTGATAATGACAAAACAAGAAGCCAAACAATTATTTTTTTTACATAACTCATATGTTAATAGGACATAAATAATTATTTATAAAGATATTCTTATTTTTATATTCTAATAATAAATTTTTTATTCTAATTCTAGAACAATTTTTCCTTCATTATTTATGGTATCCTTCACAATCTTATATTTCCTAGAAATGATTTTCTTAATTTCATTCCAGCCATGCTTTTTTCTGAGTTCATGAATATCTTTTAGCAATGAATCAATCTCCTGAAAATGCTCATAAATCAGTTCTCCTTTCCTATTATTCTCGGTGTAATCCGCCTCAATCTTCTTAAGATTATCTTCTTGAATCCTAAGTAGATTCTGTATTTTATTTTCTTTGTTCTTTTGCTCTTTCACAAATTCTTCATTCTTTTCCTTAAATATTTTTTCTGTTACTATCTCGTCAAGAGCTTCATTGTAGTTTTTGAATTCTTTGTCTGGCTTTCCAATGGATTCAAGGACAAATGGAACTGTTTCTTTTTTCTTTTCGTAGTATACTGCCTCAATTTTTTTGTTCAACATTTTTTTTATATTATCAAAAACTTTTATTAGATCATTTTTGCAAAGTCCTTTCTTGTTTTTATCAATGTCACTGATAAAGCAAACCTCTTCTGCATAAATACTGCCCAGCGATAATTCCTTAGCAATAATCTTTACAATTTCTTTATCGTTGTTTAAATTAACAATATCAACAAACTGCTCAAATCCCATATCAAGTATATTGCTTTGAACAGGAGGATACTCATATTGAATTCCGCCTCTGATTGTCCTCGAACTCCAGCTTTTATTTTTAAAAGGAGAAATAATTTTTTTATTTTCATCACAAAGAATAATATTTCCTATATTGAATAATTCTATTATTAAAAAATATTTCTGCTCTTTTGCCTGAATCTTTATCTCTAATATTCGCTCAAATTCGTGTTGTTTAATCTCAACAATCCTGGCATTACTTAGCCGTCTCCTCAAAAAACTGCAAAATCCTCCTGCCTGACTTTCCGGCTTATAATCTGTAAGATAAATTGTATTTGGCATAACCTTAAGAATTTTCTTTCCCTTACTTGTTATGAAAATTGAGAAATAGAAATCCTCACAATCCTGATAAATCCTGTCAAACTTCCCACCTATTAGTTCTTGAAACTCCTTTACAATATAATACAATTCCAAGCTGGCGATTTCTTTCTTCATACCAAAAATAAACTAAATTAAACTATATAAATTTTTTTAAATAAAATATTATCATTATAAATATGAAATTAATAGTAATAAATTATTAGGAATAGCAAAATATATAACACGTCTCAATTTTATAAATCTGATTTTAATAAAATCATAAAGAAAATATCATAATACGAGCCGATATTTTTTAAAATAACGGCCGAGATATTAAAGAATAAAGATGTTGAAAAAAAAAAAATATCTGAAACTATATAATCAAAGAGATTTGTAATTTAGAAGTTTAAAGCATAAAATACGAATAATAGGATAAAGAAATAATAGGATAAAGAACACGCACTGAAAAATGAAAGTACTTAATGAAATTTCTGATAAAATAATTAAGCAACTAAACATGTTAAATTTTCGTAACATTTAATAACTAACTTATCAATATAAAGGTTATGAAACCAATTTATTATTTTTTTGGGATATCAAAAAATAATTGTCAATTCACAATTAGTGACCCTATTATGATTAGGGAAGGGCAAATATTTGAATTCTACAGTGACCAATCAAAAGAGATTTTTGAGTTTAAATACAGACATTTAGAAAATATTTTAGAAATATTTGTTATGATAAGAAGTGTAGGTTATGGTTATGACAAAAACAAAAATAGAATTGACAAATTTATTAGTTTTGGAAAGCTATTAATACCTGAAGTCCAAAAAAATGAAACAAGCGTATATTTTTTGGACCACGAAAACTGTTTGTTATTCAAAATAAACAAAAGACTTCAAAAAATAAAAGAAATTAAGACTCAAATATGGAAGTGGATAAAAAATCTGAAGATATGTACAAAAAAAGAATTTGAAAAAAACTTAAAAAAATTAGATCAAGATAATGACGAAATTAGTGGTTACTATATCTGTTCTTTTTCATCCGGAACTAAGATCTCGGTTGCGGTTTTATATTCATTGTTTTTCTGTATTTATAAAGACAATTATTATGATTTAAAATTCAGAGCAAATAAATTATGGTTTAAATACAGCCAGAGAAAGTCAGATATTTTTTTAAGGTGAGAATTTTATTGCTATTCAATATAAACAAAATAGAAATTTTATTTTTTGTGGGTAAGCCATTAAATCATCTTGTTATTAGGAAAGTAGTTTCGATACAACAGTAATTTTATAATCAGCAAGCAAGTACTTAATGGGCGTTTGTCATAGAGTCTGAGATTTCAAAGCCAAAATAAGTATATTTTGTGTAATCTAAATTCTTCAAACTATTTAAAGTCTTTGTTAGATGCTTCTTTTTAAAAATAGGAATAAATCATTAACTTTAAAAATACTAACATTTCATTTAATCCTGATATGGTGGATGATTTAGTTAAAAAAAATACAGAAAAAATAACGGTTAACGATTCTGAAAAAACAGATACTCAAAACCAAGTTCTATTTAAAATTTCAAACTTAGGAAAGGCATTTGGAGAGCATGTTGTCTTAAATAATGTTAATATTGAAATAAAACAAGGAGAAATATTTGGAATAATAGGAAAAAGCGGATCAGGAAAAACAACTTTTTTGAGTATTTTAATTGGATTTATAAGGCCAGATGCTGGAGATGTTAAATTTAAAGAAGAGCATCTCATTGAATATAAGAGTGATGACGCTTTTGTTTCTGTTATCAAAAAAGGCTCAAACATTAAGAAACTGTGTGGTTTTGCAGCACAAATACCTTCTTTTTATCCAGAACTTACAGTAAAAGAAAACCTTGAATATTTTGGTTCTTTACATGGTTTGAGTAAAGAAGCTTTGAGAATCAATATGGCAACACTTCTAAAGCTAATGGACTTAGAGGAATATAAGAATCTTAGAGCAGCAAATCTGTCAGGTGGAATGGAAAGAAGATTGGATATTGCATGTTCTCTCATACACGATCCTAAGATTTTAATACTTGACGAGCCCACCGCAGATCTTGATCCTTTACTAAGAAATCAAATTTGGAACTTAATTAAGAAGGTAAACAAAAAAGGAACAACAATAATAATTGCAAGTCACCATCTTGAAGAAATTGAAGTTCTATGTTCCAGAATAGGCATTCTGCACGAGGGTAGCATTATTAGTGTTGGAACAATGGCAGAAATAAAAGACAAGTTCTCTCCAAATATCGAAATTCAATTACACAGCTTTCCAGGAGATTACAAGGAAATCAGCAATATTAAGCACCAAGATATTATTAGTTCTGAGATCACAGACACATCTTTGATTATTTATACTGCCAAACCTGAAAAAGTATTATATGATTTACTTGACAGAATGGAATCACTAAAGGAAAAACTTGTTGATGTAAGAGTTAAAAAGCCTTCTTTAGATGAAATATTCATTCAGATCGCCCAGAAAGATGAGAAAGAAAAAAAGAAAAAAGAAGAAACTGATGAAAAGATTTCAAATAAAAAAATAAAGGATGCTTTGTCAGATAAAGAAAAATTTGGATTGTAAAACAACAATTAGGAGTTTATACTTATGAAATTAACAAAAATAATAAAGAAAAACTTCAAGCTTTTAATGAGATCTAAGATTACTGCTGTAGTTGTAGTTTTAGGTCCCTTATTAATCATTGGTTTAGTGGGATTTGCTTTTAACAATAATGCAATTTCTCAGTTCAATATTGCAATATATACCCCTGATAATTCTGGATTGACTCAGAGCTTTATATTTGAATTAAAAAACAACAATTTTAATGTTTATAATTTTAGTACTAAAGACTCTTGTATCGATTCTGTTCGACAAGGAGTTACACATACCTGCATAGTGTTTCCTGAAAATTTTGTTGTTGAAAAAAACAGAACAAAAGAAGTTGTCTTTTTTGCAGATTATTCTAGAACAAATTTTGTTAATACTATAATAAATAACGTTATGACCAACTTAAATATGCAGACAGGGGAAGTAAGTAAAAGCTTAACAACAAAAATCCTTAATTCACTTGATTTTGTTCAAACCACAAATCAGCAAATACTGCTTGATTTGATAAGAGTAAAGGAAAGTTTGGATAAAGTAGAAAGTAATATTGATAGTTTTTATGGAAAACTTGAAGCACTTGATGTCGAAGCAGAAAATATCGGATTTAATAATCTTCTAGCTGACCTTGATGAAATTCAGACTTCAGTTAACGACCTTAAAAATAGATGTCTGTCCATGAAATCAACAGGGCTAAGTTTTGTTAATTATGCGGCAAATTTCAGTAATCTAAACGCAAGCTATGTTTCGGAAACACAAGAATTCTTAAATAATGCAGAGCAAGAGTTTATACAAAAATATAATGAAACAAAGAATAATATTGATGCACTTATTAGTACTGCAGGTAATACCTCAAAAAAAGTGGATCAAATGAAGCAGAAACTTGATAATGTAAAACAGTTTAAGTCAATATCGATAACGGTTTTGGAAGAAATAAAAAAGACAATAGCCAGTCTAAAAGAAGATGTTTCAAAAATTAAAGCATCAATAGAGACAATTAATGATAACATAGAGGGAATAGAGATCAAAAGCGCCGAACAGATTATTAAGCCAATTTCAACACACGTAGAGCCAATACAGGGAAAAAGTACAAATCTTGGCTATATGTTTCCATATATACTTATTCTAATAATAATGTTTGTGAGTTTATTGCTGTCTAGCACCCTTGTTGTCTTAGAAAAAAAGTCAAAAGCTCAGTTTAGAATTTTTACAACTCCAACATCTGACTTTTTGTTTATTATTGGTAATTATCTCACAAACGTATTTGTTATGTTTTTACAAGTTATTGTTATTTTGGGAATTGCTTATTTCTTTTTACGTGATAACTTGTTTACAAACATAGAATTAACAGTCCTGGTTTTACTTCTAACCATACTTTTGTTTGTTGCTATAGGTTTGTGTATAGGTTATTTATTTTCAAGCCAGGAAGCTGCAATAATGGTTTCAGTCACTCTTGGCTGTGTGCTTTTATTTGTTTCAAATATAATCTTACCAATGGAGTCAATGCCTGCGTATATACAAGAAATTGCGATTTATAATCCATATGTTATGCTTTCTGAATTACTACGCAAATTTATGTTATTCCACATTGGTTTAGAGGTGTACTATAATCAAATCGCAATTATTGTCTCGTTATGTGTTATTTTCCTTATGCTAATTCTCATTATACAAAAGATAGGAAAAATGAGATATCTAAGCAATAAACCAAAAAATCTTAGAATGAGGCAGAAAAAAGAACTTCTTAAGAGGACAGTCTCACTTTTGGAATCAAAAAATTTGGATAATCTTGAAAAACTAATCGAATTTATAAAAAATATGAGTGAAGAAGAATTTTCAAAAATTGTAAATAAGGATATGAATGCATTGTATGAGTATGGAAAACAAAACATAAAAAATAAAGAAATATGTGGTGCACTCAATAATAATGATAAGAAAAAAATATTGTATTGTTTGGATCTCTATATGAAGAAAAAGCGCACGCATAAATAGCATAACAAAAAATAGCACAAACATAATAAAGTGTATAATAAAATGGACAGATCCTTAAATTATATTCGTTTTGGTATTATGTGTGTAATTGGAATTATTGGAATGATCACTTTTGAACACAGTGTTTTTCATAATATATCTGTACTTATATTTATTATATCCTTATTTGTTCTTGTTGTTATTCACCTAACACCCGAGTCAAACACGATTGGGGATCGTTGAAGTAATTTAATAATCATTGAACCAAAATGATAATAGTTGTCTCCGGGACTCCTGGAACAGGCAAGACATTATTTGCAAAAAAACTTGCTAACAAAAAAAAATTGTTTTATATAGATGCAAATAAAATAATCAGAGATGAAAAATTATTTGATTATTATGATAACAAACAAAAAACATACGTAGTGGATATAAAAAAATTCAATAAAAAATTTATTCAAATTATTAATAGTTTTAATAAAAATAAAGATAATAAAAAAAAATTTACTGGCTTAATAATTGATTCTCATCTTTCTCATTATTTACCTAACAAATATGTTGACATATGTTATATAACGAGGTGCTCAATAAAAACACTGATGCAAAGACTAAAAAAAAGAAAATATGCAAAGAAAAAGATTTTTGATAACATTCAGGCAGAGATTTTCGAAATATGTTTGCAAGAGGCAATTGAAAGAGGACATAGAGTAAAAGTCATAGATACTCAAAAACACTAAAAAATTATTTAAAAAAATAAAGTATAATTAAAATAAAATTAAATTTATGTTTATCTGTTTTTAAGAATTTCTTCAACTATATTATTTACTCTCTCAAGGTAATCTTCAAATTCTTGTTTTTTCTTTTTTACCTCATCATACATTAACTTTATTTCTTCTGTTTTTTTTATTTGTTCAGATATGTCAGTATGACTTGAAATAATTGCTTCCTTTCTAATAATGTGATTTAACTCCACTTCCATGTATCCAGTATCTGCTTGAATCTCTTTTAACAGATTAATAATTTCACAATATTTTCCATATATTGTTCTGAAAGCATTACTTATTTGATTTGATTTTTCTACATCTCTTTTAATCTCTTTATTGGTATTATTTATCTGTTCAATGAATTCAATTTTTATTTGGTCGAGTCTTCTTTTAGTCTCTTTAGCTATACTTATTAAGTTTTCTAATTCAGAAAATTTGTTTATTATTTTTTCTTCAGCCCTCTTCTTAAGCTCTTCAAGTTTATTTAAACTTTCATTATAATCTTTACTTTTTTTAGACCACATTTTCATCTCACTTTAAACTATTTTCGATCATTTGATCAGACCAGCCTAATGCCTTAAGTTCATTTCTTAAAGTATCAATATTCTTCCCTTCTGCAAGACTTTTTTTAATTTCATTAATAATTTTGTTGGCTTTTATACTGGTATCTGGTATTGGGGTGCTTGAATCTGGATTTGTATTCACTTTTTCATTGTTTTTTTCTATTTGAACAAGTTGTTCATCCGCAGCAATTTCTCGAACTAATTTATTATACTCCTCTGCTAAATATTTCAATGTTAATTCTTCATTTTTGATTTCATTTTCAACAATTTGAATGTTCTTTATATACTCCTTAATTTTTTTAAATAATTCCTCAGTAATTTTTTTATCAGCTTCTTCATATTCTTTTATTTTGCCAATCTTGTTTTCTACATCTTTTATCTCGATAACAATATCGTCCTTCAACTGTGAAAATTCTTGTTCAACTTTTTTTAAATCTTGCTTTTCTTTTTCCAATTTCATAAGAATCATTTCTGCCTTCTCTTTTAACTCTGACTTCTTCACTTCAACTTCTTGTTTTTTATCTTCAATTTCTTCTTTACTCACATTCCTTTCTTTCAAATATTTTTTTGATAATCCATATTCAATAGTAATTGCACCTTCATCCTCTAAGAATCTGGCAAGCTCAAAAACAATTTCTTCCGGTACCTCTAAAATTTTTGAAGCTTCAACTATATCAATTCTTTTTTTTAGTCTGACAAGATCTATTAGCTTATCAACACTTGTTTCAAGTTTTGGTTTATCCATAATAAAAAATAATTTTTGTATATTTTTAAAGATTGTTATTTTTATTATCAAAACAACGTTGTATTTATAAATTATTTTAGTTTGTCATTGTTTTCTTCATGTACTGAATATCTCATATCGATTTTATTGTTTGTTTTATCGCCTTTGGTTTTTATGTTGGTCCTAATTTTTGACTTGAAGATAATTTTCTTAACTCTTATAATTGACAATACACCACATATTAAACTTTACAGTATATATTTAACTTATCAAAATATCTTCACTTCTCTCTCCACTATTTTTTTCTCACTACCTCCATTAAGAAATGTATTACTAGCGCAAATATTCCTCCAAAAAAAAACCAGAGGGCGATGCTTGAGTAGAACCAGGGTTGTGTTGCTACCTGTGCACTAATTGCTGCTTCTGGAGCTGTATTTGCAGCAAGCATTGGAATAGATTCTTCTATAATTCTTTCTCCTCCCGCATCAGCAACATTTTTTACAGCCATTAAATTTAATGGTTTTACAAGATGACGTTGCATTATTTCTATTAATGCACTTATGCCTAAAATAACTAGTAAATTAGGAATTAATCTTTTTAGTGAGTTCATAATTTTATTCGATTTTTCAATTGTGGGTGCAATAATAATAAGTTTATTTGTTAAGGTATAATGATTTACTTCTTTTCCTTTTGAACTATAGTGATATTCGTCAGCCTTCACAAGATTTGCCTTTGCAAGATTCTGCATGTTATAATGAACTGTTGAAAGAGGAATATTTAGGTCTTTTGCTATCTGTGTTTCTGTTACTCCTTTAGTGTTCTTGCCAATATAATCCAGAATTCTTCTACAGCTATCATTACTTATAACTTCAGCTAACTTCTTTGCCTGTTTTTCTTCTAAACTAACCAATAAAAATGATTCTTCGACCATAAATACATCACCATATCAATCAGTATACTGCTTTATCTATTGTAAGATCAAATTGTTTATCAGTATCTGCATTTAAAATACACATAAATCCATTTGTATCATATGAATTACAGTAGGGAGTTATTCCATCATAAATTATAATTGAATATTCACCTTTTGGAAGTCTAAGAGAATAAAAACCATCAGTATCTGAACGTGTTTCAATTATTTTAATAGCATTATCAAGACTCTTCGTCGGCTTTAATATGAGTATCTTTGTACTTATCGCTGTTTTTTTACAAGATGTTTCACAAGGAGGAGTATCACAAACAAGAGGCATACAATTTCCTTCTTTTAAATAAGTATAACCGCTGATTCTTACTGTTTCTTTAATTACTTGAGTATTATTCACTGAATAACTAATCGGATTTTTTTGATTATTTGGAATAGGTGTGAGGAGATACTTATAAATTCCGACAACAATCACAAGCACTATTATAAACATCAATATATAAACCAAAAAGTTTTTTAATCCAATATTCATATTAATTAATAAGAAGAGAGTATATATAAATGTTTAGTTAGGTTTAAGCAAAACTGAAGTTATGCATTAAAAAGTGAATAATAATATATTAATAATATAAAAGTATACTAAGTTATGATGTCATTTTTATTGATATTAATAAATACTTAATTAAGAATATATAAGTAATAAAAAAAATATAATGATTAATAAATACAATAAACAAGATGGATTAAGAGAAAAAGATTACACTAAATCAAGTTTTAACTAATATTAAAATATAGAAACAGCAGAGCAGAGTGATTGATAACAAACTATAAAAAGAAAAACGAGCTGATAACAACATGTATCATATAGGTAAAATTATTGAAATATTAAATCCGAAGGATAAAGACATAATTAGCAATACTAATGACGTCCAAGTCGTTGTCGAAATGTGGGATGAAAATATTATGACTGTAAGTGTTGATGAATCCATTAATGATAAAATAAAGAAAGATGACATTGTGGTTGTTGATTATAAGCCTATTTCAGAAAAAATGCTTGTTCCAAAACAATTAATTATAAAAATAATAAGAGGTAATAAAGCAGAGAAGATTTGGAAAATGTATAAGGACTTTTTCTATAAAGGAAAAGTTGCTCAACCAAAACAAGACAATAAATATTTTGGATAACAGTAGTTATAGTTTATGTAAAAAAAGTTTGAATATAATAGTTACAATAATTTTATTTATCTTATTTTTACTTCTGCTATTATCCTCATTATTTTGGTCATAATTTTAATTTTTATAGGAGCAATATTAATAATGTGATTAAATGATCAAAATCCAAAAAAAACTAATTGAAAAAAGTATTAATCCGAATTATTCTATGGTTGAGAGCGATATACGTTTTGCAACTAATGGAATTTTTGCAGAATATAGGGCAAAAAGATTGAAGTGTGATGTTGTTGTTGATCTGTGCTGTGGAGTGGGTGTTCAAACAATAGCTTTTGCAAAAGTATGCAAGAAAGTAATTGGTATAGAGCTTGATCCAAAAAAGGTTGAGAGGGCGCGAATAAATGCAAAAATTGAGAATTTAAAAAATGTTGATTTTATTGATGGAGATGTTCTAAATGAAGATCTAATAGAAAAAATCAGAAAATTTCATCCAAACATAATATTTTGCGATCCTGAAAGGTTGTCTGAAGAAGAATTTCGAAGCGTAGAAACAATAAAACCTGATGTGAATGTATTAGTCTCAAAATATAGCAAGATAACAGATAAAATAGCTATTGAATTTCCACCACAAATAAAACAGATTAAAATATATAATACAAATTATGAAAAAGAATACGTATCTATTTATGGAAAGTTAAAGAGATTGACGCTCTATTTTGGTAGTCTAAAAAAGTGTGCAGTCAGCGCAGTTAGTTTACCAACAGGAGAAAGACTTGAAAAGAGTGACAATAATGTATCTGTAAGTGAATCAGGGATACAAGAATACTTATATGAAATTGATGGTGCTGTTATAAAAGCAGGATTATTAAATGAATTAATCACTAAATATAAAATAAATAAATTAAATAAAAATAATAAATATTTAACATCAGAAAGATTAATTCAATCCGCATTTCTGTTGTCATTTAAAGTATTAAAAATAACCAATAACAATAAAGAAACAATCAAAGAGTTGAAAAAACTCGGCGCGGGAAAAGTAATTCTAAAAAAACATATTGATCCGAAGTATTATTGGAAGGAAAGAAATAAATATGAAAAACAACTTTTAGGAAATAATACAATATATTTGTTTGAGATTTATGAAAAAGATATAATTTGTGAGAAAATAATACAACCAAAAAATAAATAATAGCTAAAAGCAAACACACATTTCGAAGAATCTGCAATAATCTCTTTCTTTGTATCTTTTGATAGAGCCAGATTTCAAGTATTTGATTCTGCTTCTTGTACAAATACTAGAACAAGACAATAGCATGACTGTGATGATAACATTTATAACATCTATAATTAACTTTATAAATGAATTCCTCTTTCCTTTTTTATGTGTAGGGTAGTGATTGGCTTACGCTCAAAAGAGTGAGGAAAGTCCGCCCACCAAGCAAGAGATATCATAAAAAACTACGTGATATTAAATGCTTAAAGTGTCACTCTCGAAAGAGAGCCTGAGAAATCAGGGGCAACCACTCAGAAACGAAACCACTCATAGAATGGAATGATAATGGCGAAGTATCTGGCGACAGATATGAGTTAACCCTTTGACGTCTCTATGAGAAAGGATGAAACGGTGAGTCCTGGCTGGTGCAAGTCCATTTTGGGACGCTTAGTTGAATGCCAATAGAATCAGTCCATAAGTAATTGTGGTGATATACAAAAGGCGGCTTATAGCTGCTCTACACACTTTTTTTATATTTTTAGATTTTTCTTTTGTTTTTTATTATGTCAAAATTATTTAATATTCAAAATGATAATAAAAAATAATTATTTACTATTTCAAATATAAAGAATAACGAAAATTCGCAATCCAATAATCTAATAATTAACCTCGCTGTTCTTAAACTAAACAAAACAAGTAATTACTTATTTAATATAGTGATATAAAAAAACAGTTAGAATTCAAAAAATAGTAAATTTTATATAATAATACTAAAATACAATAGCCACATATGATTATACAAATAAGTTACATAAAAACTATATTGACGGGGTAAAATTGATATGACTATTACGGGAATAAGTGCGATTATTTATGACAATATGGGTGAACCATATTATTTAATATTCAGGAGGGCTTCTAACTGGAAAGGATGGGAGTTTTTAAAAGGAAAGATAAAAGACGGTGAGACTCCAGAAAGTTGTGTTGACAGAGTATTTCGACAGGATGCAGGAATTTCTCAATTTAAAATTGTTAAGAGACTTGAAAAAACAAGAAAGTATAAGACTCCTGATGGAAAAGAAAAAGAACTTGCTATTTTTCTTGTAGAAGCTAATATGAATATTCCAGTAAGAAATTACAAATCAAGCAAAAAACACGACTCATATATTTGGGCAAAGTCTTCTGAAGTCATGACAAAACTTACTTGGGAAAATGAAAAAACATTATTCAGAGAGATAGACGCTGAAATAAAGAAACAAGAACAGGATAATTAATGGAACAGTTTAAAATTTTTTTATTTTTAAAATTATTCTTAAATATTATTTTGCATTATTTCCATAAAGATCGTGTTTTAATTAGAATTTATTAATTTTTATTAAAAAAAATAAAAATTTATAAACAAAAAACCATTTTGTTTAAATCGGATTATTATGAATTGTGAGATGTGTGGTGCAACTAATGCAGGTTATATTATTCTTGTCGAAGGAGTTCGGATGACTGTTTGTGAAGAATGCTCTAAATTCGGAGAAATAGTAAAAAAACCTGTTGTGCCAAAGGAAAAAGAAAAAAAAGAATCAAACATTCAAAGAGCTCTAAGGCCAAAACCTACTGATCTTATTGAAAAATTAATCCCTGATTACGGGAATATTATCAAGAAAAAAAGAGAGCAGCTCGGGCTTAAACAAGAAGATTTTGCAAAGATGCTCAACATAAAAGAGTCGGTGCTCCACAAGATAGAGTCAGAGAGGTTCAAGCCAGATATTGAGATGGCTAAACATATTGAAAAAAGACTTAAAATAAAAATAGTTGAGATTGAAAAAGATGATGAAAAAGTCGAATATGGTAATTTTAAGAATGGCACCCTGACAATTGGGGATGTCATGATTAAGAAAAGATAATCTAAAAAAACAAAATAATAATTAATCATTTAATAATTGTCTGTTATTAATAATTAATATTTTATTGTTTCGTAAATATAGTAAGTGTCAGAACCATAATCATATTCTCTTACTAGCTTATTTTTATTAATTTTGGCTTTTATTTTCTCAATGGAATTTTTGCAATAAATATCTTTTTCTATACATAAAAGTGAGTTATTATTAAAAATAATTATATCAGATTGATTCAAATAAATGTCATAAATAAAATTTATATCATATTTCATAATAGCAATCTCTGCAGAATAATAATAAGGTATAAATTTATCATCAGAATAAACACTGAATACTGGATCAGAGGTAAGAACAGTCTTGTTTGGTGGAAGAGTACTATATAGCTCTTTGATAATGGCGGGCTCTGTCTGAGGTTTCCAAGCACAATAATTTATATCTGTTCTAATTGCATTAAGTGACAAAAAAATCAGTAACAACACTACAAAGATTTTAATTATTCGATTCTTAAAGAAGTCATATAATTTGACTGCACCCAGTGCGCTCAGAATGCAAAAATAAGGAAGAAATGTCAGAGAAAATCTTAATTGCTTGTTTGGAATAATGCTAAAATATAATAATAAAAATAACATAGGCAATATTATTAATGAATACTTCTGTATCTCTTTTTCTTTTGTTCCAAAAGTATTCTTTCTAAAAATAATTGATATTATTCCAATAAAAAAGAACAACAACAAATAATTTGATTTTATAAGTTCAATAATATAATATAAATAATTATACGCCCAACCACCAATACCAATGATTTGTATAGTTTGAAATGGATTCAATTCATGATATCTTGCATTTATAAATGTATGAAATGCAGAAGTTATGAGGTTGCCATTATTATACATCATAATGTTGAAAATTAAGAAGATGAAGAGAATTATTGAAAAACCAAGAATGTAAATAAATAGGTTATTAGCTTTTATTTTTTTAGTTATTTTTTCATTGTTGGTTTTTTTCTTTTTGTCAAAAATTAGGATTTCTGAACTCATAATAACAAATAATGCAAAAAAAATTAATCCTTGCGGAAATTTTGTCATAAATGCAATTCCTGTAAAAATTCCGGACCAAAAATATTTTGATTTTAGAAATAAATAGATTGTCAATAATGCAAAAAATATACTCGGAATCTCTGTTAGATAATAATATGAATATAAATAAAAAACAGGTGTGATTAATAAAAATAATGTACTTAGGAAGGCAACTTTTTTCCTGAAAAGTCTTTTTGAAATAACATATGTCAGAACAATTGCTCCGAAAGAAAAAGATATTGGCACAATCTCAAGATACTGCAAAGGGATTTTTATAAGTATAAAAAAACCCAGAACAATAGGAAAAACAAGTGGGCGTATGTCCTCCCATAAACCAATTTGACCCCACGAATAAATATATTTTCCCATTCCAATATACACAGCCTCATCCCAGAATGGCAGATGGTATCTGAGTATAGAGATTGCTCGAACAACAAGAAATAAGAATAATAAACCTATTAAACCCTTGTTTTGCGATATTAATCTTTGTGATATTAATTTTTTATATTCGCCTTTTTCATTCATTCTTCTTCCAGATATTATATTGTTTTTTTTTGAAAAACTCAGGAAACATTAATATGTATATAAGCATTATCATTAACCAAAAAGGAAACATAAAAAAAATCGGAATCAAATGCCAGATATCAAATTTTTTGTCATATTTTGCTATTGCTAAAAAATATAATGGATATGAGAGAAGAGTGCTTATTATTCCGATAATATTGATTGCTGTTAGAGGAGTAACACCAGTAAATATTCCCACAGCCCATTTAATAAATCCTATTATTGAAAACCACTCAAAAAAAAAACCCAAAACAGAAGAATTAAAATAAGCACCTTGAGAGACAAAATAAGCAAAGTATCCTGAGATTATTTGATAAAGAGCAAAGGATCCCATAACAATTGCTTGAATGTAAGTAAATAAAAAAATTGGCAGAGTATAGATGTCAATAATTGTCTTGTTTATTCTTAGATGTCTCTTAAAAATATTTAGCATTCCTCTTGCAAATCTTGTTCTTTGTCTAAAAAATCCTTTTGAATCTTCAGGCATATATGTCTCTACTAATGCTTTTTCTGCAAAACTTATTTTGTATCCTTTCCTTATTAGTCTTATTGTTATATCAAGGTCTTCAGAAAAACCTTCTGTACTGAATCCACCAACTTCAATAAGAGCTTTTTTTCTATAAACACTCAGAGGACCTGGGGTGCTAACATTTGCATTAATTTTTGACAGAAGATATCTAAGCAAAGAATTATAAAGTTGCTCGATGTGAACCCACATAAGTATGTGTTTTTTCCTATTTTTTACTTTTATAACTCCGGTTACTCCAACAACATCTTTTTTTGAGATCACAGAATGCATTTCCATTAAAGAATTTTTTTCAATTATGCTGTCTGCATCAACAATGCCTATTAGTTCTCCTTTTGCAATTTTCAACGCAGTATTTATTACTGCTGATTTCCCAATATGCTTTGTCCGAAGTAAAATAACTCCCTTTTTTTTGAATTTTTTTACTATTTCCGATGTTTTATCGTTGCTTCCATCATCAACTACAATTATTTCTTTTTTTCCTTGAAAGTTTGCGGATAACACAGAATTAAGGCATTCGGAAATGTACTTCTCCTCATTATGAGCAGGAATTATGATTGAGATGCTTCTAAAATCTTTTTCTTTTTCTTGTTTTTTTACTCTAACAAAAATTAGTATATAATAAGAAAGGATTATTAATAAAAAGAAAAAAGTAATTATTAATGGAATATTTTTAATAAAATTCATTTTCGAACAATTTTAGTGTTATGCTGTTTTGGCGTACAATACCAACCTAAATGGTTATTAAATATTGCTCTAGAGAATGCTATGGTATTTGCCACTGCAACAACCAATCCAAGAGTCAAACCAGATAAAATTAAATATGGAAACTCCTTTAATAGCTTTTGCTTATATAAAGTTACAAAGCCCATTAATAGGAAACCTGCAGTATAAACAAACCTTAAAAAAAATGTATATATGTCTTGCACTTCAAAAAGTTTTGGGTCACCAAGAAACCAACCACCAAATCCGAAAAGAGTCATTAGTAAAACAAAAGGAGCGGATATATTTGCGAGAGTAATAAAAATAATCATAAAGCGTTGTTTAAGACTTAATTTTCCCTCAAACAGTATCTTAAATGAGTTATCAAAAAAAACTCTTGCATTTCCATAGCACCATCTCATTTGTTGTTTAACAAAATTTTCAAGGGTTGCTGGAACCTCACTCGGAGTTTCCATATCAATATAAATTGTTTTATATCCTTTCATTAATAGTTTAACACTAATATCAGAGTCTTCTGTCAAACTATAAAGTTTCCAACCACCAACTTCTTCAAAATATTTTCTTCTGATAGCTCCTGCTGTTCCACAGAAAAATACGCAGTTAATTTTATTATTGATTGGCATTATAATTGTATGATAAATCATTAATAAGTACGCTGCAAATCTAGTAATGAGATTATTTTGTCTATTATAGAATCCTTGCCTTGTTTGTACTATAGCAACTTTTGGATTACTGAAAGGCTTAACTATTCTCTTTAAAAAATCTTTTTTTGGTATCCAGTCAGAATCAAAGATTACAATTATCTCTCCTTTAGTAATACTCATTGCGTTCTTCAAAGCTCCTGCTTTAAATCCTTCCCTACTATCCCTATGAATGTATTTTAAAAATCCTGAATTTCTTTCAGCAAGATCTTTTAATAATTTTTGTGTCTTAACATTTGAGCTATCATCAACCAGAATTATTTCATATTTGTCTTTTGGATAGTCAAATTCCATACATTTTTTAATGCATCTTAATGCTATTGGATCATTATATATTGGTATCTGAACACTCACAAAAGGAGTATATTTAACATTATTACAATATTGCTTTTTTTTATTATCCAAAAACAAATTCAATAATACTAATATAATAAATAATATTGAAAAGAATATCATTGGCAATAAAGTTAAATTATAAACATAAAGTGTAAGATCGTAAACTCCCATTTTAATCTTAGATATATTTGTTTTATTTTAAATTTTATTATTTAACAATTTGTTAATATATTATTCTATTTTTTATTCTATATATTTTGCCTTTTCACCTTAATTTATTTTTTAAATGTTAAATAATTTTTTATAAAATATTTTGTTATTATTTATTTACTAATTTTTATTTACCAATTATAAATTGTTGTAATCTAATGATTCTTTTAAAAGTATTATAACTTGGAACACCATCAATTATCTTATTGTCTCTGCCAAGAATTCCAATATAAAATCTTGGTGAAACACCACTCATTCCAAATCTTCTGATTTCGCCAGCATCTTCATATATTTCATTCCATGATTGGTTATCTAAACACTTTTTTATTTCATTCACAGATATATTATGTTTAACAACCAAATCATTCAAGTACTTTTTCTCGCTAATTTGAAAAGTGTCAAAATAAAAATCAAAAAATTTATTTTTATTAATTTTATTAACACAAAAAATATACGTTGAATATATAAAATTATCATTTTTATTTGTTATATCTTCTTCACTAACATAATACTTTGGATAAAATTTCACACTGCCTGTATTAATAAATTCGCTTCTTAATAAGGGAAAATAGTTAATAATAAAATACTTGCCTGCAGCAGATGTGGGATCAATGTAGCCAACGATTGTAACAGATGCATTTGAAAATCCATAAAACTGTCTGTTAATTATTTGAGGATTAGACAAAAAATAGAAGTTAAATGTGTTGGTAAATTGGCCTGATTTAATCTTGTCTAGTGGACCATTATCTCTCATTGAATCAGATCGAAGATAATAAACAATACTTCCAACAATTAGTATCATCATAAGAGTAATAAAAAAAAAAGTCCAAAACATCAATACACTTGGTCTTTTAATCATTTTTTTGCCTATTTTTCAACGAATTCTCAAAGAGTTCGTTTGCAGTATAAACTCTTCCTTGCAAAACCTTGTCATTTATAACTATGGCTGGAGTAGAATATATTCTATAATATGACTTTATGTTATTAATTATTGGTTCATTAATTTTATAATCTATGGGTATTATGATGATATCGCTGTTACTTTTAAGAACAAGTCTTCTTAGTTCATCTAATTGTTCGCCTTGTTCTATACAATTATTGCAATCACTGCTATAAAAATATATTCCTTGAACAAGACTCGCATTACACTTTGTATACCTGCTTTTAGCTAATAGCCACATCCTGATTGAAAGATCTGTGTATTGTTTTTTTAGCATCAAATAATCCGGACTTAAAGTTCTGTTTTTTTCATACTCTTCAAGTCTATACGGGAGTTTATCCCAATAATAAGATATTTGGTCAAATATATTATTGAAGGCTATTATTGAATAGTTGCACATTTGTTCTTCACCAAGAGTTGCCATAAATCCCTCCTCAAGCTGCATATTCTTTAAGTTTATATCCAAGAAATTCACATAGTTTTGAAGCATATTAATTTCTTTTTCTGTTTCTTTCTTAAGTATATTGTTTGCATACAGTCCTGAAAAAACACCTGCTAAGTAAAGAATAATTGAAACAATTATGGCAACAATAATTATACTAATTCTCCTATTTGAATACTCTTGTTTTTTTGGCATTTTAATATCGTTGATGTATTGAATTTTTCATAATTTTCTGATTTTTATATGATTTAATACCAATCATAAAAAGAAATATGCTCCAGATAATAAGAAAAAAAGGATTGAATGGCATCCATGAGAATAACAGCAATGGTGAAATTGAATAAAATATAATTTTTAATAAATCTATGTATTTAATTTTTTTAAATATTAGATTAAGTATCAAACTTAAGAAAAATATTCCAAAAGTTCCTATAAAAAAATAAAAAAAAGTAGTTGAAACAGATCTTCCGAGTTCATAATTTATCATTCTCCAAAAATTAATATCAATTTTTAATACCAAATTATAATAAAATACTTTAATTAATGATATCAAAAAGCGGAATATACCTGTTAATATTCCTAGAAAAAAAACCAACACGACATAATCATTTACAACAGATTCGAATGTCTTTTTGTTAAGATTCTCAAATTCGGTTTTTGGATCTAATAATATCTTTATACTGTTCTTGATTTTGTTTTTTATCATAGTTAAGTTCACAGCAATTTTAAAAAATTATCTTGAATATCTCCATATCTCATAGCCGTTTTTATTATATAAATTAATAAAGTTTTCGTTATGGAGCATTAAGAAATACAGACCATCTTCCTTATTTTGCCAGAGATTCTTTTTCATCTTATTATCAAGAAAAATGTGAGTAATCCCTGAATTGTTTAATAGACTTATTGTAATCTTTAGATTTCTTGAAGCATAAATCTCTCTTGAATTATTTAATAAATAATAATAATTATAGTGGATATGTGATTCATCATCCACATATGTCTTTCTTTTAGAAAAATACTGAATATAATACCCGTTTTCTTCAGAACTTAGAATAATTGAATTATTATCTGTCTTTTGCTGGATAAAATACATTGCTTCATAATAATTTTTATCAGGCATTTCTGACTTTAAGAGATTGCAGAAAGCCAGTGTTGAAAATAAAAAACTACAAATAATCAACATTAAAATTATTTTTTTTAATTCCTTCACCTGCCATTCCCTGCTTACAAGATAAAAAACACCTATGCCAGCATATAATGAAAGAATAAAAATATTAAAAATTCTTAATATCGAACTTGAAAAAGAGAGTGCAGTAAATACAAGCAACAAAAAAGTTGTCATTATCGTGCTTTTTCTGTATTGCACAACAATACCTAGTAACGATAACATCAGAAAAGGAATTGAATATCCTGTTAAAACACCGGTTAATGACAAGAAACCTGTATTTTCACGATCTATAAATAATTGAAGATATATGGGCTGAGTATAAAGAACATAAAGCGCACTTAGAACTGAAAAAACAAGTATAACATAAAACAATACGGTTTTCTCAGAATAATAAAAAGTATAAATTAACAAAAAAAACAGTGACAAAATAAAAATATGAAAATTAATCAGTGGAATTAAAAAAAAGAATAAAAACGAAATTTTTCTATTTTGCAGAAAAGAAATAAATCCTAATAAGGAGAATAATATTGCCAATCCTGTTGAATTAATTGAAGAAAATAAAAAAACAAATGTTGTTGAAGAAGCCAGAACAATAGAAGAATAAAATGCTATCTCAGAATTATTAGTTATAGTTTTTATTATATAAAAAAATATGTACAAACATAATATCCCGATTAACAACTGAATTATTAAAAAAATTATCATTATATTATCCTTTATAAAAGTTATATTATTATTTACCACTAAATACTTATAGAAATTTGTGTCCTCCAATATCATCAAGGTCTTATATGAATCGCCAGAATAAACATAATAATTTGAGCTTAAGAATCTGAGAAAAGTTGGAAAAATAATGCAAATTAATCCGATTATTAAGATTATATTTATGTGAGTTTTTTTCTTATTTTCTGTCTTTTGCTTCATTTTTGTTTACACAAAAACCTGTATATTTTCTCTGATTGATTATATACTAATTCATAACATGGTGGCTCGGCATAATAGATTAGAGAC
The DNA here is from genome assembly GCA_038884715.1 of Candidatus Woesearchaeota archaeon. Lineage (GTDB taxonomy): Archaea > Nanobdellota > Nanobdellia > Woesearchaeales > UBA9642 > JAWABG01. The sequence continues at coordinate 21,100 of JAWABG010000001.1, forward strand.
TGGTTGTATTTTGCCATTGTTTGTTCAGATAAATAAATATAATCTATCCCGTATTGCCTCATTCGTTTATCTGCCTCGCTCTCAAACCTTGATTGATATAATAATTCTAGATCGGAATACCTCGCATCAATATTATCTATACTAAGAAAATTGTAATCCATAATTGTTTTTCTTTGTGCAAAATAATTAATAAGGTAGCCTTCACTAGGATCCCCTAATATTACGGTATTGTTGTTAGTGTTATTCCTTATCCAATTCAAACTTGAAATCTGTTTATTGGACGGAAAATTAATCTGATTAAATGATAGAAAGAAACTGGGAAGCAGTAAAAATATTATAATAAATACTATAAATAAAATAATTGCGAATGAGAAATATTTTGAAAATTTTGTTTTTAGAAATACATCTATCCCAGTTCCTATTGAAATTGACGCCATCACACTTAGCAGTATTCCCATTCCTACAATTCCAGTAAATAAATTAATTAAACGAAACCACAGCAGAATAAAGAATACTAAAAATAGACTAATAACTGGAAAAGTATTCTTCTTTTTTAATTTTAAAGAATAATAAATACCTAATAAGCCTAATATTAATGGAAGTATGCCAATATAATAAATAGCTTGGCTAAAGGTTATTTCTGAAAAATAATTTTGTATAATCTTTTTAGGAATATTTTGTAAAACAATCTTGAAGCCATGCATAAGTAAAGCATTGTTATAAATCAAAGAGTTTATCCAAATTACAAGCATGCTAAAGAATAGTACTATTTCTAATTCAAAAATCTGAAAATTTGTTCTTTCAACCTTTAATAAAATAAAGTAGAGCAAAAATCCAATAGCTAAAACAACACTCATTGGACTCGTGATCACAATCAAAATAAATACAGCTACAATATAATAAACATTCTTTGCGACATCTTCTTTTGAGTAGAAGAAAAATAATAAAACAATAAGCGGCATAAGCAGAATATTAACAGATAATGAATTATAATTAACAAAAAAACCAGGTATGAATCCTGCAATTAATGCCGAAAAAAGTGATGCTTTTGAGTTCTTCGTGAGATTCATACAAAGAAAGTATACAAATACAACCAAAAGAGAAGCGCAGACATTAGGTATTATTTTTAATGCAATATTAAATGGCATAAAAAAAGTGAATCCTGCCAACAAATAATAAAAAAAAGGTTCTAAACTATAAACTCTAAGATTAGAACTTAATGTATCATTAAATAATGGAAGCCCTGTCTGTCTTATGTGCTCCACTTGCCTGACTGTAAAATATGCCCCTCTATCAAAATACTCTGTTTGAAATGCAAAAAATAGCCTTGCACTTAAAGTTAGTGTAAATATTATAAAGAGCCATATGTAATTATTTTTTACTTTCATTTAAATTCTACAAATAGGGAATTGTTTATATATTTTTAGATAGCAGAATAAAAATATGTCGATATTATATTTAATATTAATTATATTTCAATATTAAAGCAATAAAATTTATTAAGAACTTTACATTCTTAGTGTAGTGGTTAATTGAAATGGAAACAAAGATAAGCAGTGGCAGTGATGTTATGGATTGGCTGCTCGAAGGTGGGTATGAAAAGGATAGCATTACTACTATTTATGGTCCGGCAGGAAGTGGCAAGACAAATTTATGTCTTGTTTGCATAGCTAAGAGTGTGAAAGACAAAAAAATTTTGTATATTGATACTGACGGTTCATTTTCTATTTCTAGGTTTAAACAAATTTGTCCTAATTTTAAAGAAGCTCTTGAACGAGTTATTTTTCTAAATCCAACAAATTATGAAGAGCAGAAAAAAGCGTTTTCAATTTTAAGAAGAACAATTAGTGACAAATTTGGATTAGTTGTTTTTGACAGTGTTGCAATGCTTTATAGAATTGAAGTTGGAAAAAACCAAGATATTTACAAAGTTAACAAGGAACTTGCCGTACAAATAGGACTCCTTTCTGAAATAGCAAGAAAAAAAAATATTCCAATTCTTATAACAAACCAGGTTTATGCTGACTTCGAAGACAGAGAGAAGGTTAATATGGTGGGTGGTGATCTTCTAAAATATCAGTCAAAGTGCATTATTGAGCTAAAAAAGATGGGTAATGGAATTCGTGAAGCAATAATTAGAAAGCACCGTTCTATTGAAGAAGGAAAAACAATAAAATTTAAGATTAATGATACTGGAATCGTTGAAATTGTTGAATAAGATCAAAAATAAATATATCAAAAAAAGAATAACAAAAAAATATTATAAATTAAATAATTTAAATAATCACTCGTCACTGAAATCATTTATTGAATACTTAAACTCCTCCTCTGATTTTATTAATCCTCTATTTAACATATAATTTTTTGTTAATAAATAAAAAAATAATCCAAGACTTTTCTTTCCTTTGTTGTTACACGGGACAACAAGGTCAACATAGTTTGTTTGGTTATTAGTATCACATAATCCAATTACAGGTATGCCTACTTTTTGTGCATCCATAACAATATTTTTATCAGGCCACGGATCTGTGACTAAAATAATTTTTGCTTCTGCAAAATTATCAAGAGTGGGATTTGTTAATATTCCTGGTGGATATCTACCAGTATATGTCCTCACTCCTGTGAGATCCCCAAAAAGCTTTACTGGCTTCCAACCATTTTCCCTTCGAGAAACCACAACAATATCTTGAGGAGAGTACTGGCTTAGCATATTTATAGAATATCTTATGCGTTCGTCAATTTGTTGAATATTTAGCACACTTAATCCATCCGGCCTTGTTTTGTAGATAAATTTCTCCATATACTTTGTCTTAAACTTTGTTCCTATATGTATGCCTGATTTTAAGTATTCGTCGTTCGCAATTAATAGTTCTTGATTTGTCGTCATTTTTTTCACCTTAATTTAAGAGCAGAAACGAGGATTGGGTTTCCGCAATTTTTATTACCTCATGCGACGCATTACAAGATTGTTCTGCGTTGCCACCTGACGCATCAGGAAGCTTTGGTAATACTAAAACAGAAAGAAATAATTATGGATTTATAAAGTTATTTGAACTCTTTCACTTTTTCATAAATTGGCCCAGTAATGGTAAGTTTACTGCTGTAAAGAGTGAAGTGATCAACATTAAAATTCAATGGTTTTATTTTTGTTTTTGAAAATTCTATTAACGAATTTTTTATTTTATCATCAAGAAATCTTATCCTCGCAAGTGTTATGTGGGCGTGGTATTTTTTTTCAAGAGGAATTATATCCTTTAAACAATTGTCAATATCTTTTTGTAATTTTTTTGTTTTATCTTCTTTAAAACCTACCCAAAGAATTCTAGGGTTTTTTTTATTTGGAAAAAAATTAATACTGCTAAGTTCGAGACTGAAATTGTCAAACATAACCATATTCAATCTCTCAATAATTTTCTCAGGTTGTTGCTCACCTAAAAACTTCAAAGTTGAGTGCATATTTTCTCTTTTTACAAATGAGATTTTCAAATGCCTTATACTGTTTTGTAGATTAAATAAATAATCCTTAACTTCATCCGGTAAATCTATTGCAATAAATAATCTCATTTTAATTTAAAAGTTATTCTTAAATTGTTCTTGTTTTTATTTTTTAATCTTATTTTCTAAAATTTATCAGTGAAAATGCCTGTTTTCCTGTATAAATATTAATTTTCTTTATTATTTTAAAATTGTTTTTCTCTGCAACTTCAATAAATAAGTCGGGTTGTAAAAAAAGTCCGGTTATTGTTCCGTCTTTCTTCAAAATAAAATCAATTTGGTAAAAAAACTCTTTGTATTTTTTTTCAAGAATGCCTTTATCTGTGTTTTTTGATGGACAGGGAAATACAGAAATAACATTGTCAAGACTGTTTTTTTCAAATTTTGTGTCGAGCCATTCAATATCCATCCTTGAATAACTAATTATTTTTTCCATTCCGGCAAGTTTTGCATTCTTCTTTATATAATCAACATAACGAAACTGGTCAGCAGAACAAATAATTTTTAATTTTTTATTTAGAATTTTTTTGTCAAAAACTTCAAAGAATTCTTCAAAATTAAATTTTTTCATAACTGATAGTTTTTTGAATGCAAACTCCTTAGTATAGAAGTGTATTGGTTTTTTATTTAAAAAAAATGCCGCTTCAATACCAATAACACCATTTGTCGAAAAAGGATCAATAATTGTTCGTTTGTCATTGTTTTTTATTCCGGCAAATCTCACCATAATGTACGCCAGACTTCCCTTAATACTTATCGCGGGATTGAAAATACGATAATCTCTCTTACTTAGATCTCGTCCTGCAAAATCAATTCCTAAATAATAATTTTCATCATTAATGAATACAAAGAATAACACACCCGGATTTTCTAGATTTGCTTTTGTTTTTTTATTCTTTGTAATTGCATCCGCAATAATTCTTTCAGCATCTTGAGTTATAATGTCATCATTAAAATTTTTTGCGCGTACTGCAAAGGTTGTTGATTTGCCAAAAAAAGGATTTAAGTCAAAATCGATGCTAATTTTTTCATCCAATATTTCTTGTGATTTTCCTTTCTTAATAAACAGACAAACATGCTCAAACGATTGTCCAACATAACAGAGCTTGCAAAGTTCTTCATATTTTTTGATTGGAAAAATAACTACAGAATCTTCTCTCACACATATACTGTTGATTATCTCTTTTATTTCAAGAGCGGCTATTTCCTCAGCACCTTTATGAGTAACTACAAAACCGTCCATATATGCAAGAAAAAAAAGAATGTTTTTAAAGGTTTACATATCAAAAGTTTAAAAGAAACAAATATCTAATTTTATGTATCATTTCTAATAATATCAATCATAAACTTGTATTCAATTATTTCTCTAACTAATTTTGCTGCAAAAATGAGATATCCTACAAGTATTTCATCATGTTTTAATTTTTTTGCTTCACTGATTTTGTTTCTTATTTCGTAAATTGATTTTATTGAATTTTTAAAAAAATAATATTTATATGTTTGTTCAAGAAAATCTTTAACAAGAAAGAAAAGGTATGCTGTATTTTTTGATAATTTTTTTCCGATTTGATGATATTGATACCATTTTTAATTTAGTAGAAATAATAAACATTTTTTATGTTTTATTGTTTTTGAGAAAAAAATTATTTCAATAAATTAGCATTACAAAGTTTACAACTATTTTCTCCTTCTCCAGAAAACAATAAACACTATTATAAGAAAAATAGCTATTGCGAGAATAAACATTAACGCTGTGCTCCAGTCTGAAAAAACATCATGTGCCATTTTTTATTATTTTACCATCTTCTATTTTAATAGTTTAGTGTATTAATCTTGCCAATCTGAAAATTTCATTACTTATACGTGCATGAGGATGACTATAAATGACTGGATGCTTTATTTTTAGAGAATGTTTTACATAAATATCTTCTGGTAATTCTGCTATTACAACCGTGTTTAGAAATTCCTCTACTTGTTTTTTTGTAAGCTCGTGATTCTTTCTTGTAACTCGATTAAGGACAACACCTAATATAGTTGTTCTTTGCTGCTTTGCTATTTTCATAAGTTTCAGCGCATCAACAAGGGCAGGAAGCTCGGGATTTGTAATAATTATTGTTTCATTGCTATTGCGCAAAACTTCCTTTACTTCATTATTCAAGCCTGGTGGCCCATCAAGTATTGTTATTTCTGACAAATAATCGAAATGGTTTCTTAATTCTGAAAGTTTAAGATAGTATTCGTTGCTTGCATATTTTATGGCGAGGCTTCCTGGAATTATCTTTAAACCAGAAGGGTGTTGGTATATTGCCTTTGTAATGTTCTCATTCCTATTAAGCACTTCATGTAAGGAGTAAGTTACGTTTTCAGTTCCTAAATAAATGCTAACATTGGGAGTAAAGAAATTACAATCTACAAGCATTGTGCTATTATTTAAAGCGTGTAATGCTGCAGATAGATTTATTGCTAGAGTTGTTTTTCCAACACCTCCTTTTCCAGACAATATTGAAATAATACGACCCATTTTGAGTTTTTACCCATAATTAATGACGTTTTCAAAACCGTAATTTTCAATTTTCAATAATAATGATCTTCTTCCTTTAAAACTTTTTTCCTTATAAATTTGTAAAAATCTCTTTGCATATGATAATACTCAGTAATGTTATCAATATTAATTATCTCTTCTTTACCTCTAATAAATACAATTATTGCAACATGTCTTCTGAACTCTGATTCACTTTTAAAGTCTGAATGTAATATTTCTCTAAGCAAAAGAAAAAGCTCAACATTTTTAATCACAATTTCATCCTCATAAAGTTTTCTTACAAGATTAGCCTTTTCTAATGGTCTTGAAGGAATATCTATTATTCTTTTTTCGTTTTTTGCCATCTTTAATAAAGTATCTAACAAGTGGATATAAGCATCAACCATTCTTGCAATAATATTTTTTAGAACATCACTTGTTCTCGTGTATTTTAAACTAACATACACCATATGATCAACACGTTTGAGTTCTTCTCCGGCGTCATCTAAGGATTGCAGCATTTTTGGTTGTTATTATTAGTATTTGTTGTATAAATTTTTTTCCTGTAGCGAGATACTCCTTTAGTTGAGCAACAGATAACGACCGCATATTATAATCGCCGTCACTCATAACGAATTTGTTATCTTTAATAAATTCGAGACTGCTCTTCTTTCTTTCAATAAGTATATCCCTCATTTTTCTTAAAAAAGTGATATTATCCTCATTAATTCCAAATTTTGGCATTAATTGCTTGAATATGTGGAGCTTTCCTTCAAAATTATCAGGATATGGAGGTATTTTTTTGAACATTCGCTCCTGCTCTAACAAACCAGTCATTGCTAATTCACAAGCCTGAAAAAGATTATCAAGAATTACAATAAGCAATTTTGGATCATTAACAACAGGGTATGTTATAAACAACATATGATCAGCAAGTTTATACTTACTTACAGCCTTTTCCCCGAGTTGCTGAAATAGCTCCATTTCCCTATGTGTAAAGAAAGTTGAATATATAAGCTTTTTGGAAGATTCAGAAATAAATCTATATATAAAATAATTTATATAAAATATTTTTTATACTTATTTATATTTATCGTGGTTATTACTCATTTTTTAGTTAATTCAAAGATATCAGCCACTATGAAAGAAAGATTGGTTGTTTTATTATCTGTGATTTTTTCTCTAGAAACGTTCTTACATTCCATGCAGTAAAATCACTTTCAACATAAGAATTTTTTCTTTCTTAGGATTTACCTCAACAAGTATAAGATAATTATTTATTTTTAGAGCCCGAACTATTTTATTTAATAAATCACTCCCCATTTAATTCTAGAATTGCACTTGCTAAATCACCGTTGTGCCTTTTTATTGCTTCTATGGCTTGTTCTTTTGTACAGTTAACCTGTTTCATCACTGTTTCAATATCTTCGTCAAAAATATCAATCTCTCTTTTGACAGCCCTTTCAGTTTCATTTCCAGAAATCTGATAACTTTTCTGGCCCATAATGTTAATTCTTGCCACAGAAGGATTTCTTATAATTATTTCCTTATCAGGACATCTAATTATGACTTCATCAGCATCTATTTCTTGCTGCTGTATACCCATTCTTTTCATAGCTTGTTGCATTTGTTTTGGATTTATTCCTCCAGGAAACATAAAATCACCTATTCAAAATTTCGTGTTTTTTTGAGAGTTTTTTATTACTACGGTTTAAACCAATTAGCGCCATACGCATTAAGAACAAGAACCAAAATCATAAGAACAACAATCATAACTATTACGTGCTCTGGTTTGATTGATATTTTACTTTTATAATCATCAAAATATCTTGTAAGACCTGCGGTACTTGCAGGCATTTGAATCTTGTCACCAGCCATAAATAAAAGAAAGAACAGACCATTTATATATTTTTTGAAATTTATATTTTTAATAAAAAAATAGTTTATAATTTATACAATTTATTGCCTTATTTTTTAATTAAAAAAAAAAAATTAGAAAAAATTTAGTTACAGGTGATTTCAGTATATAGATAGCAACTATCTCCTGTTGGAGGTCCAACTGTAGTATTTCCATAAAAATGATTACAGCATGATTGAAGACTCTCTAATAACTGCGATTCACCAATTCCATCACATCGCTGATGTGAGCTAGGTCTACACATAAATAAATCTCCTTTCATTGCGTACTGTAAATAATTAATTGGACAAGGAGGGCAGTCACCGCCACAATCTATAGATCTCTCAAATCCATTTAATATGCCATCTCTACATAATATATCACAACCACCCGGTTGAGTGCATCCACAACTAAATATATTAAAACCATTACATTGAAAATTTTGATATATTCCAGGAGTACTTTGAGGATATCTTGAATTACAACATTGTGCTAATGTATTTTCTTGTGAAATAATATATGATGGAGAGTTACAATCATTTGAATCCCATCTTGCACAATTACCATCTGTTTTAAATCCAACATAATGTAAAATTAAATCGTTTGGTATTAAACAATTACCATCTTGACAAGGCATACTATAAGGACAATTTGTAATATTAGAATATTGGCAGTTAGGATTGAGATAAGCGAGACTATAGTGATCATAACATATCCATCCAGGATTACATGATTCGTTTTGATTCATACATCTGCCTTCATAACACCCATATGGACAAATATAGCTTTGATTATAGTAATAATAATAATCTCTACAAACATATTCCGATTAATTGTGATGGTGTATCTGTACAATAGTCTGTTTGAACAGGACTTTGTCCAATAAAGATTGTACCCCTCACATTATAATTTTCCCCGCCATCACTGTCATTGCATGCATAAGCCGGATCTTGTATACATGCACCGTTATTGCATCCGCGCAAACAACTAACAGTGATGTTTGTTGCTTTGTTTTCATAACAAAGAAACTCAAGTAAATTACTATGACTAATGCAAGTATCATAAAATCTATACTCTACACCATTTCTGTAACCAGTAGTTATTCCTAATATAAAGGTGTTATTACTATCAGGATCACTACAAGAATCAGGAGTTATATTAATGCATGATCCTTTTTGACATTTATAAGGGCAATTATAATCATTTGAAAGGGGATTACTATTTTGACAATAATATTCTCTCAGCATTGATGAATTCACGCAAGTATCATTAAAAGAAAAAGGGATTTTGTTCTTCTGACCATAAACCATACCAAAAACATTATAAACAATACCACCATCTGTATCTGTACAATTTTTTTTCTCAACATTAGGACCACTAACTGGCGCAATAACCTGGCCAAATTCATTCTTCTGATTAATACTAACCTTGACAATCGCAATAACACCTACAACAGCAACACATGCAACAATAGCAACAATAAATATCATACTATTACGCTCTTTTGACATAACTCACACCTCAATTACTATAAAAAACATTATAAAAATATATCATAAAAATAAATATATTTATTTTGAGAATAATAAATTTAAAAAGATTTTGATTTTTTTTAAAAAAAACAGAATAAAAAAATAATTACTCATCTCTTATTCCTTCTTCTTTTATGAAGAATATGCATTCCCCATCGGCAAGGTTTGGGGCATCAACGAGTTTTGCAACCCTTGAACCTTTTTTTCCTTTTCTAAGATATATCCTGAATGCAGAGTTATGCGCAACAATATTTCCACCTATTGCCTCTGTAGGATCACCAAAAAACTGATCTGGTTTTGCCATTACTTGATTCGTTACATAAATACAACAATTGTACATATCTGCAATCTTAGAAAGTGTGTGCATGTGCTTATTTATCTTTTGCTGCCTGTCTGCAAGAGTTCCTCTACCAATAAATTCTGCTCGAAAATGTGCTGTTAATGAATCAACAACAATTAGTTTTACTTTTAATCCTTGCTTTATTAATTCCTCTGATTTTTCTGCCAACAACATTTGATGATCAGAGTTAAAAGCTCTTGCAACTTTTATGTTTTTTAACACTTTTTCAGGGTTTAATCCGAAGCCTTTGGCAAATTGAATTATTCTTTCAGGTCTGAATGTGTTTTCTGTATCAATATATATTGCAACTGCATCAGGATCATCCTTTTGAATACTAACTGCAAGAGCATGACCGATTTGAGTTTTTCCTGAGCCATATTGGCCAAAGCATTCTGTTATTGATCTTGTCTCAAAACCTCCATCGAGAAGTTTATCAAGATTTTCTGATCCTGTTTTCAATTTCAGCACTTCACTCCTTTTTTTTAAGACATCAGTTCCATCAATGAATCCCATACTGAAAGTTGCCCTCGCATTCTGGATCATTTTTCTTGCAACTATTTCAGAAACCCCAGTTGCTTCAACAAGTTCTCCTGGTGTTGCAACTGCAATACTCATCACAGTCTCAAATCCTGCTGCAGAAAGTTTTTCTGCTGTTGCTGTGCCAACTCCGGGAAGATTTGTTAACATATTTTTATCATCACTTTTTGTAACATTTATGGATTCCGCTTCAGTACCGTCATTTTCTACTATTTCTTCATATTCTTGTTCTATTCTTCTCCTCACCATATTAACACCTCGCGTAATTATAAAAAAGAGAATTCTAAAATGATTCTTCTTCAATACTTTCTATATCTTTTAGAGCGAGATACTCGTATGCTTTGTTCATTACAAGAATTGCTTTAGGCAAATCTGTAATCCTGAAAGAATTTGTAGTCTTCCACTCATTGGTCTTCTTATCCCTGTAAGTCCTTACAAGATTAATAGTTTTATAAGCAGATTTTTTGCCTTCTCTCTCTGTTTCGTTTTCCCAAATCGTTACAGAAATAGCTCCTGCTTGAAACTTCTTTTCAGGTAAGTTTCGACCCATTACTTCTTGTACTGTGGGGACTTTCACAGTTTGTTTTATTTGTTGTTTTTCCATTTTTACAACCTCTTCCTTTTCGGATTTTATTTCAAACCCCCGCAATCTGGCAATCTTTCAGCCAGGGGGCGAGGTATTGTGGTTATTGCTATTTAATTAACAACCACAACTAAACATGAGAAGTTAATGATATTTATATAATTTGGGTAGAGTTGGCCAGTGTGTGAGGCATATGTGTAATATTATATTTTATATTTGTAATATTAATATTATTATATAAAAAAATTAAAAATATATAAAATAATATATAAATATAATAACACAAAGATAAACTCAAAATATTTAAAATTCTGTAAAAAATCCTTATTACATGCTGGAAGACTTAATAAAAACATTAGAAGAGCTAAAAAACAAGGAAAAACATGTAATGCTTACTCCTAAAGGGTTGTTCATCAATGAGAACAGCATTAAATTTATATCAATGAAACTTGCACAAAAAAGAAGGAAGAAAAACAAACAAAATAATATTTTAGGAGTTATAATTACAAACAAAGATATAGCTAATGAAATAGTCTCTCTAGGAGACAATAAATTATTTTATCTTTCAAAATCGGATCTTGATTTCTGTTGGGTTGGATATATTATTGACGAAAAAAAATTAGGATTTAGTAGTAATTATTTTGAGCAAGAAACAGAATTTCCTAAACTTAATGGAAAGATTATTCCTTGTAGCGGTTATCTTCATCCGAATGATCCAATATTCAAGAATTGTCCTGATATTATTCTTATGGATGACAAGATTTACATTGCAAAGATAATAACAAAAATACAAGGAGAAATCCATATATTTGAAAATGCATTTTACAAATTCATAGAACGAATAAAAAGTTCTAAAGAACAGCAGGTTTGGATGCGAAAATATCAAAAAGATAAAAGAGATTATATGTTTTTACTAACAAAAATGCTTAAGGAAAGTAGACAAGTGCATAGAAAAAATACAGTAAGCCAGCTGATAAAGCACGGTCTTAGGGAAACAGAATATTATAGAAATAATAATTGGATATTCGTTGTAGATATTAATGGTGAGAGAAAAAAATCACTAAGAACAGTTTATGAAAAATTAGGAAGCGAAAACAAATTATATGAAGACATTATATAAATTATAAATAATTATAAAAGAGATACAAAAATAATTATTTTCTTCGAGTCTGGGCAATATATTTATCTCTATCCTTAGCCATATAAAAAGCTTCAAACATCTTATAAGCGAACCATTCATCAATTAAAGAAACAATATCTTGTCCGCGGTGTAGACTTTGACAAGGAATAGCAAAATCAATACCTTTAGAAAATGGCAAATGAAAATTATGAGAAGAAGAAGGGATAATTGTATTGTAATTACCCATCACCGCTAATTGATAAGGTATTTTATTTTCTTTTGCTAACTTAGCCATTCCATAAAGCATTTGAGGATCAACTTCAAATCCACCCGAATTGGATTCATCACCTGAAAAAGGAATAAAACCAACACCAGCACCAAAATAAAGACTGTCATTCTTATCATAAGAAGAAGGGTCTTGCGAATTAATTGGCTCAGCAACATCAATAAAACCATCCCAACTGTTTCTAAGTGTTGTAAACTGGTCTCCTAATTCTTTACCAAGAACAGACGCTAGCACAGGAAGTATATATGTATTTATAAAATCAGGTTGCAGACTTCCCTTACCCCTATCAGATATTTCTTCTTTATCATAAAAAATAGCAATTTTTGTATGAGCAGGACTTCTCGCTGCAAGAAACCCCTTAAGCAGTGCATAACATCCAGCCCAATTGTCTTGTCCGTAGCCTATAGAAAATGACTTATCAAGTCCACCATAACTTGGCTTCATTGCAGGATAAAATGCGAGTTGTCCTAATTTTAGTTCTGACTCTTTCAGATTATACTTTTTATGTAATATTGAAATGATATTAAGTATAATTCTTATTTTAGGATCATAAGAAGTGTCAGGATATGGTCTGTTTCCGATTATGGCTTCAAGATTTATTATTTGGGGTTTTTTATTCTCACCCAAGTGAAAGCTCTGCTCACAAAATATAATTTTACCATCATTATCTTTTTCACCTAGCTTAATATACTCAAGATATTCTTTTTTGAATTTATCCTTGATTGTTCCCTTAAAATGGACAACCATAGGGATATTAAAATAATCTTTTGGGTCTAATCCTCCACGAGGCATGCCTAATAAATAAGCCATATTGAAATTTTGCTTGAGCTTCGTTATTCTTCCCGCAATATATGGAGAATCAATATGTGCAGCTGCAACAGAAATTCCTTTTTCCATAGGTAAAGAACCAAGCTGGACTGCAACAATCATTGTATCTTCAAGAATAAAATAAAATCTGTGCTGATTTTTTAATTTAAGACTGAAACTATTTTGCAAAGGTAAATCTTCTACATTTCCGTTTTCTTTTTCTTTAGAAGGCATATCAATCTTGTGAAATTTTCTTGTAAGTAATTCTTCTAGAGTGACGTAATCCCATTGGCGTAATTTGCCTACAATATATTTTACTCTGTCATACACACTTTTATTATTTAAACTACGAATATAGTCGTGCGAGAATTTATAAAAATCTTGAAGCTGTATTGGACTAAGAGAGTCCCATGCAGATGGTTTTTCGTGATATTCTTCTATATGGGTTTCTGATGATATTTCTGATAAGAATAAGCGAATTAGATAATTATTCCGTTTTTTAAGTAAAGTATTTTTTTCTTTTGTTAAATTTTTATTTTTAGGATTGTTCTGCTGCTGTTGTTCATTTATTTTTTTTTCTTGATTAATGATATTTTTAAATATCTGTTGGTTTGTAGTTTGAACTCTTTCATCTGGATTCACATTATATGCATTCTCTTCCATATAACCACCCTGAATTCGTAGAAATATAAACATTATATATAAGTTTTTCCCTTTCAAAGTAATAACAATAATTTTACAACAAACTTTATAAACTGTATTTTATCCTTATATTATATGAATATAAAGGAACACGTATTAACAAGTTTTTTATTTGGAGTAATCATACTTAAATTAACTCATACATTATCACTTACCGCACTCTTTTTTGTATTGCTAGCAAATTTATTTGATATCGACCACTGGTTTAGGTACTGGCATGACAGAGTAAGGCACAAGTATAAGAATTACAAAAAACACATGTATATTCATTATACAACAAAAAACCAAAGATTTTTGGTATTTCACACAATGGAGTTTGTAATAGTGTTAGGATTTATTTCAAATTTTAACCCGATAATTTATTACCTTTTTATTGGATGGCTAATACATTTCATGTCTGACTTTTTCGTTTATTACAAGTATCATAAAAATATTGAAAAATTATTTCCTTGGCTTTTCAGTTGGCATCTTGTAGAATTTTTTAGAGATAATAATTCAGAAGTTGTAAGAGATTGGTTATATTCTTTTAAATAAATTGTCTTTTAAATAAATAGAATATTAAAAATATTTATTTACTAATTTTAAAATCTATAAAAGTGGATAAACATAAACCTCTACGTATGCAGAAACAAACAAAAGAACAACAGAGATAATATAAAGAATTACGCCGTGAATTATTACCTCTTTTTTTTTCTCTTCTTGGATTGATTTGTTAGTAATAGTTTGAGAAATAATTACACCTGAGATTATTGCAAACAAATAACAAGATGCCTCTAATATCATGTGTGGAAAGAATTTTAACATAGTATTAATTAACTTTATAAAAAGTGTTGAACCTGTTGAATTTAATTTTATAAAATATCCCAATAATATTCCCCAAACACTCGCATTCCAAACCAAAAACAATATTGAACCCACACCAAAAATTATTGATAAAATAAAAAAAATTAACAAAACTTTGAAATTATTAAGAATTATTGTTCTAAAAGAAAGTTTTATACCTATTGCAGTTCCACTTATATTAAATAAAGATAGCTGATCCTGAAAATAATAAAGCACTGAATGCTCTGGTAAAAACAAGGAATAGAGAACATAACTGAAAAAAAAACCTAAAAATAAAAGAACATAAGATTCAAAAATAGCACTGTTAGTCCAAAACAAATTTTTAAAAAAAGATTTAGTATCTGTGTCACTTGTTTTAAGTTCTAATAAATGCAACAAAAAAGGTATCCCTATAACTGAAGTGAAAGCAACACTCATAAGCCCAACAGAACCATTGAATGCTATGAAACTCGCAAGAATACCTATCTCTGAGAAAATAAAACCCATAACAAAAATATTGAAATAATTATTCTTCACCTCTTTTATATTAAAAATCTGTTCAAATACCATATTCAATAATATTTTAAGAATGATGTTTAAAAATTTTATCGTTAAATAATAAAGTTTATCAGCATAACTAAATACTCAAACAAACCATTCTAATTACCTATAAATAAAAACTTCAATTATTGCTCCAATTATTAAAAGCAGAATTGCTAACAAGAAAAATATCATGCTATCTGCAATCACCCTTTTGAATCTTTCATTATTATTTTTTTCTCGCAATATAGCTTTAGAAATAACTCCACCACCAACTATTGCTAAAAAAAAGCTTGCAGCTTCAAGAAAAAGATGAGGAAATACCCTTGCAAACAAACCTAAAAAATAGAATATGTGATTCTGACCAATTATCAATGCAGATTCTCTTGCCATAATTGCCAATAAGTTCCCCCACAAACTAGCTGTCCAAGTCAAGAATAGAACAGAACCTGCTCCATACAATACAGATAATAATATACAAACAAACATAACTAAAATATTAGTAGATAAAATATCAATAAAATAACTAAAATCAAAACCACCATTACATCCTGCATTAATAAAGGGAAGGCAGGCTTTTTTATCAAACATTAAAGATTGAGCAGAAAAAAGATAATTCACTGATATCTCAGGAAAAATCAGAGTTAAACTACTGTAAACAAGAAATATGCCAAAAAACATAAAGATAAATATTTCAAAAAGATCAATATGATCTCTGAATATGATTTTCAAGTTAAATTTTTTTTCTTGTCTCTCAATATTTTCCTCTATTGATAAAAGTTGATTCAAAGAAGGCAGAAGTATTAATGCAGTAAACGCTATTGCCCCAACACCAATTAGTTGTCTCGGAAAAATAATTATTGCAGTCATAACACCAAGCAAACTATAACCAATACCTAAAAGAAAAGAATACAGTGGCTTTTTTTTAATCCACCTTGCAGTGAACAGTTGCTCAAAAACCATTAGGAGAATCACCCAGAATAAACAAAAACTTCTATAATTGCACCAATAATTAGCACTGCTATTGCTATCCCAAAAAATATTAATCCATCTGTAAGTACATGATTAAATCTTGCAGAACTAAATTTTTCTCTCAATATTGCTTTTGATATTACTCCACCAGCTATTATAGCGAAGAAATAGCTTAAAGCTTCCAGAAATGTATGCGGAAAAACCTTGGCTATTAAAGATATAAAAAATATAAAATGATTCTGGCCAGTTACATCAGCTGTCTGCTTTGCCAGTTGGGCAAAAATGCTTCCCCAAGCACTCGCATTCCAAACCAAAAACAATATTGAACCTGCACCATAAAGGAATGACAGAACTATGCATAAAAAAAGAACAATAAAATTGTTACTAAGAATTTGCCAAAAAAAAACAGAGTTAAACCATATTGCTTGACCTGTAGTATTCATCACAGAGAGCTGTGTTGAAAAGAAGGTTTTTACAGCTAAATCAGGAAGCACTAGTGTCAAGAAGCTGTATGTTAAGAATATTCCAAAGAATAAGAATATGTAAACTTCAAAAATATCCTTATGATCTTTAAATAATAATTTTAATGACAGTTTATTCTCTCTTATTTCTACATTTTCTTCTAATGTAAGCAACTGGTTTAGCGATGGCAAAATTAAAAGTGATGTAAATGCCAGACTAGCAATTCCAATATCGTTTGGAAAAATAATTAATGCACTCATAATTCCAAGAAGACTATAGCTAATACCGATTATAAACGCAAATAATGGTTTTTTTTCTATCCAATCTGCACTGAATAATTGCTCAAAAACCATGGTATAATTTATAATTCAAACCTCTTTTTTATATATTACTTTATAATTATTTTATTATATATTATTTATATATTATCAAAATTTTTTGTAAGTATTATAATAATGAACAAGTATAAATAAGTAGTAATAATATTAAATAAGTATTATTTGATAATTAACTTAGAATAAAGGCTTTAAATAGTTTTCCTAACTATTAACCACAATTTCCTCTTCTTGGAGGTGAACCACCACCTTTAAAATATCTGACAAGATATGTTACATCAATACCATTAGTATTACAGTCACCATTTGTATCAATAGATAATAAACCACAATATGGTGCTGGCTGATTTCCTTTAAAATAATTTATCATATAAGTAACATCCATACCATTTACAACTCCGTTACAATTCGCATCACCCGGAATAAAATAATCTAAGACCATAACATTAAAGCGTGTGATTTCAGAATATTCTCCATCTGAAACTGTTATCTCAAAACTATAATTTCCTGAGCTCGTAAAATTTGTTGGCCATATAAACAAATTATTATTAACAATAAATCTCGAATCATTTATTGAATAAATAAGATTATCGTTATCAGGATCGGTTGCATTAACAATTATTGTTACATTAAAAGTTTCATTTATGACAATATCATTTATTGGATTTATAATCGGGGCCCGGTTTACATTTATTACGTTTATTTGGACTGTTTCTGTATCCCAGAATTGTCCATCTGTGACATTAAATGTTACATAATAAATGCCTGCATCATTATATGTTGGTGTCCACTGAAAAAGTCCTGTTTCTTGATCAAAACTAAAATTACTTGGTAATACGTCGTGGGCATTTGTAAAATAAGCTAATTGTTGACCGTTTGGATCTGTTGCTTGAATATGAATCAACAAAGTATCATTTTCATATATTATCTGATTTCCAATTGGATTAAGTGTAGGCTCACCGTTACCGCTAAAATCTGCAAGAAGACTATATGTTTGAGGCGAGTATTGAATTGCGGCACTATTAATTCGTATAATCCATTGACCTGGTTGAGGATTATTAATTAATATTTGTTCTACGTTATTCCTGTTATCTATTCCTGTTGTTGCAGGCAAATTGGGATTTTCAGGATCCAGAATCCACGGCCGAAATATTTGCCCAGATGGACTTTCAAGCTCTAAGTCAAGATTATTAACAAGAGTTATATTGGTCTGAGGACTTGCTTGTTTATCATCCCAAACTAAAGTGACCTTTAATTCTGTTTTGTTATCTGGAACATTTAATAAATAAATATCTTGTTCACCACTATTAATTTCATTTTCTCTGATAATATTATTAATTCCATCATCTGCAATTATCAAATCAATTGCTCTTTGAATATTAATTCTTCCATAACCATATATGTAATCTGGTCCTGTGTTTCCTAGATCTTCTGCAGTATGATATACAATTGCCCTGACTGTTGAAGGTAAAGGATCTTGGTTGTAAAATTCATTATATTTCTCATAAATTAAAATAACAGAACCACTCACTGATGGCGCAGCATAGCTTGTACCACAATCTAAAATAATGTAGTCGTTCATATTATTACTTGTTGATTTTATTCCACCGTATGTTTTGCAGGAAGGAGCAGTAATATCTGGCTTTATTCTTCCATCTTTTGTTGGACCTCTACTTGAACCATCCCAAACAGTATCTGTATCAACATAAGTGCCTCCAACAGACAAAGAATTCTTAGCAGTTGCTATAGGACCAACAATCGTTCCAAAAGGAAAATTGGGAAGGTAAGACTGGCATAAATTGCAATCACCATCATTCCCTGCCGAACCTACAAAAGACATTTTATTTCCAAAAATTCCTCTTGTAACTGAGTCAACAGTCACTGAAGTTGAAGTATACGATCCAAAATTATTACAGGGTAGTATGCATGCATTAATACCCCAAGAATTATGTGACACTTTTGCTTCATAAACATTTATTGCTTGATTAATTTCATTTGTGAGATTACCATACCAATCATAAGATACTATGTTGGGCATTGTTGCTATTCCTCTCCATTGAAATGGAGTTCCTCCTCTATTCTCACTGTTTGTTCCATCTCCTGTCATGATTCCACAAACACTAGTTGGATGAGCTTGCATAGATCCTCCATCAGGTCTTGTTATTCTACTACCAAAATCTATATGATTTGCAACTGTTCCCTGATCCCAAATTGCAACAGTATATCTGTTTGCATGCAAATTGTATGGTTCCATTTGAACTTCGTTTGCATGAATAACTGCTCGAACTGTATCTACATTTGTAATCTTTTCAGGCTCGGGAGTGTCAATCCATTGCACAGAATCTATACTTGCAAATTCAAAAATTTTGTCTGAACTAATTTTTAATTGCCAAACATTGTCGTAAATTATATCTGTTACTTTAAATGAATTCTTGTTAATACTATATTCATTAACAATTTTTTGAATATTTTCCTCCAAAATATCCTCAAAAAAATATGCAACAACAGTTAATTCATTATTTTTGGTTTTTTGCTGGATAATATTTTGAGAAATTTTATCATTTGGCAAGATATTGCTTATAAAACTAATTGTAGATAATGATTCAATATTTGGATTTTCAATCTTCACATACCATGCATTGTTTGGTATATATGATAAGAGTTTTACTCCGTTTTTTTCTAATTCTAATTTTTCTTGTTCATTAAGTGCGTGATCAAATTGAATAAGGATGTGTTTATTATTGAACTGGCTGATTGAAGTATAATCGTTTTCTATTGTTTTTTTCTCTGTATTGATATATCTTGATGCTAAAAATATTTTATTTTTATCACTTATTTGTTGGGTGTTTTGCGCGCTTATGAAAGGACAAATAGAAATTAGACTAACAAGTAGTATTATAACAAAAAATATTATAGTAAAAATTAATCTTACTAAAGTAATATCTTTATTTAAATATTTTTTATAATTCATTTTAATATATTGGTTAATCTTAGTAGTTTATAAATTTTTCGTCATTTTATAGTGGTTATGATTATTTTCTGAAAAACTCATTAATCTATAACAAAAAAACGAAAATTTTGTCTTGTTATTATTGTTATTATTTTAATATAGTTATTACAGGATATATAAAGCCAGATTAAGGTTTGAATAATTCAATTCATATTAAAATTTAGATGCTCATTAGTAACAAGAGAATTTT
The DNA here is from genome assembly GCA_038884715.1 of Candidatus Woesearchaeota archaeon. Lineage (GTDB taxonomy): Archaea > Nanobdellota > Nanobdellia > Woesearchaeales > UBA9642 > JAWABG01. The sequence continues at coordinate 41,251 of JAWABG010000001.1, forward strand.
GTTTCATCATAAAATCTCGCATTAACAATATTTCACTTTGACAGATTAAAAACAAACCAATATAAAATTAAAAAAGTTAGAATAATATGTTAAAAAATAAAAAATTTTAATAAAAAACGTTCTATTGTTGTTATTCACCACCAACAAAAACCAGATGGGAATTCAAATCGACACAATTTAACTTCCTGATTTATTGGACATTCAAGATTCACGTTTGGATTCTGAATATGGCTCGCAAGTCTAATTATATCACCTATTTCAACATTACCACTATTATCAACATCACAAACAGAGATGTTATCAGGAAGACCTGTCCCTCGCTCAATATAATTAATTATTGTGCTAACATCAGAAAGCTCTATAAAACCATTGTTGTTGCAATCACCACATTTAGGCAGATTAACCCTACCACAAGTCGGAGCTGGGCTTTCGGGAACAAAAAAATAATCTCTCAAATATTGATAATCTGCTTGATTCAATATTCCGTCACCATTTACATCAGCAACCCACCAATAATTATGAGCAGAACCTCCAGCCAGATATGCTTGTAAAAACACAAGATCAGCACCATTTACTACTCCATCCATCCCATTCACATCTCCACAAACCGGATTTGTAGGTAATGTTGCCAAACATTGTGGTAAAGGACCATCGTGATTAAAATAATTATTGATATAAATAAAGTCTAGTGAATTTACATATCCTTGAGTCCCACCATCTCCGTTAACATCACAAACCCATAAAGGATCACATCCAGGACCATTATTATTTAGATAATTTAATAAACAAAAAGTATCAGCCATATTAAACTGTTTATCATTATTGCAATCACCACAAAGATTATCTCCCTGTCTTATATACGCAATTGTGCAATCAAGATTGCACCCACTACCACTAACCCCGTTATTTGTTCCTTCATCACAATCTTCAAATCCTGTCTGAACATATCCATCGCCACATATTGCATTATTGCAATTTACACATGCATCATTATTATAATTATTGCCATCGTCACACAACTCATATCCCTGCCAGATATAACCATCTCCACAGGTTGGTAAGTTACAATTATTCAAACAACTATCTGAATTATCTGTGTTTCCATCATCACAGAATTCTCCCGGCTCAATAACGCCATTACCACAAACAGGTGCGTGGCAAACAGGTATTTTATTAACCATCCAATCCACATCTGATTGATCTACAACACCATCTGCATAATTAACATCCATTGATGACCAGATATTATAAACCGGACCGCCTTTAAGGTAATTAGCTGTACATGTTACATCCCCGAAATCAAATATGCCATTTCCATTACAATCACCACAAATCATTGACTGGGGGTGTTGCCTGTTACAGTTAATTGAAGACATTCCATTTTTTATTACATATTGCACATCTATACGATTCACATGTGGTTCTTGAATTGTTCCGTCACCATTAAAATCACATGTCCAAAGATCCTGACAATGGTATATCCCACCACGACCATTAAGATAATTTGTTAGACACGTTACATCATTTCCGTTTATAATCCCATCTCTGTTGCAATCACCACATATTGAAGGAGCAATATAATTTGGATTTTGCTGGCAATTATTGTAACATGCATCATTATTATTCTGATTCCCATCATCGCAAGCTTCACCGGCTTCAACAATACCATTACCACAAACAGGATAAACACACTCTGATGGTTCCTCTATACAAATCCATCCTGCGTCAACAACACAGAAAGCGCTACAACCATCTCCATTTACTTTATTGCCATCATCACAAAATTCACCCACCTCAATATTGCCGTTCCCACAAACTGGTTCCTCTGTGCATAATTCAGTGCAACCATCTCCGTCATTTGTGTTTCCATCATCACATTGCTCTCCTAAATCTCTAATGCCATTTCCACATATTGGATTGTTGCATATAGGTTTAGGATAGCCAGGCGTTCTTTTGAAATACTCAACTAAATAAGAGACATCTCCTGTATTTACAATTCCGTCTTTATTAACATCACATATCCACCAAGGAGCACAAAACGGTTGATTGCCTGCCCCATTAATATATGACATTATACAATTAACATCATTACTTTTAAGTCCATCTGCTCTGTTGCAATCGCCGCATTCGAGAGATGGAGGTATATCTGTGTTACACCAGAGAGAAACCTCACCACGAAAATATTTTAAAAAATGCGAGTAATCTAAACGTGTAACTAATCTATCACCGTTAACATCAAAATTTGAAAATGGAGAAGTTGGTGGTTGTTCACCATTTAAATAATAATTAAGATAATACATGTCCTGTGAATTTACTCCATCTCTCTTATTAACATCACCGCAAGGAATAGATTGTCCTTGAGGAATTGGCTCTTTTTTACACATCCAACATCCATCTCCTTCTTTTGTATTACCATCATCACATTCTTCATTACCTTCAAGTATTGCATTTCCACAAAACTGTTTTGATAAAATGATAATCTCATTCTTGCAAAATTGATCACAACCATCTCCGTTTACTTTATTGCCATCATCACAAAATTCACCCACCTCAATATTACCATTTCCACAATAACCTAGTGAAGGATTTGTTGGAGTTTTTGATGGAGGATCAGTATATGATGAAAGAGTTGGCTGAATAATTTTAGTACAAGAAGTTGGTGATTCATAATCACATTCCCATCCTTCTTCAGGAATACAAAATTCGCTGCATCCATCACCAGATTCTATATTGCCGTCATCACATTTTTCAGTGTCGGGGTCTAATTTTGCATTACCACATAATGACGGTTGTAGACCACAGCAACTAATTGATTTTGAGAATCCATACCAATAGTCTTTTAATAAAGGATAATCTTCCCATGTTAATTTGCCATCTCCATTTATATCCAGAATACAAGTTTGTTTTAGTGTATTCATACCGCTTGTGAGATACTCTGCAAATAAATCAATATCTGTTTCATCTAGTTTGCCGTTTTGATCAAAATCGCCACAAACAATATGTGCTTTTAAAGTTTCTGTTGCAAAACCAATATAAGAAGTCGATTTGTCTATTTTTGTGTCTGTTTCTGTTGATCTTTGTGTTAGAGTTTTGTTTGTCATTAAAACAATAATAGTTATACTCACTATTACTACTATGGCTACAATTGTAACGATATATATTGAACTAATAGAATGAATTAGTCGTTTATCCATAATAACACCTCACATCATTTTACAAAATTTAAAATAACAGTACTAATACTGGCAATTATCATTTGTTATTAAATAAGCTTTATTATTTATAAACTTTCATGGAGAAATCCATTTAAATATATTTATATACTATAACATACTAATTCAAGAACATAAAAAAGTGTAAACAAAAAAAGCATAAAAAATAATTCTGATAAAAGCCAACTTAATCATTGCAAAAAAACAAATTATAAAGGACATTAAAATAAGAAGGATAAATAATAAATGTTAATAAATATTATTCGAAACATATAAACTTAGGGGCTTTTATCCTAAATAATACTTAGAAAGAAGTTGTTGAAATAAATCCTAACGACACAACGGACTCGATTATTATTGCACAAATTATTATTGCAGATATACTAATAGTTATATTATAAGTTATAGTTATTATTATAGAAAGTTATAGTTATTATTATAGACTCATAAGGGTTTCATAAAAAAACACCAAAACATAAACTTATAACACCATATACTAGAATACATGGTAGAAAGTGATAAATAAATTATAAAAATCATAATTAAATTTTTAATAAAACCATATTTAATAAAGATTAATAAAGACAGAATAGTATTTATTATAAAATTCTTATAAAAAATCATCATCAATATTTTCTAATTCTTCAAGATCTAACTCTGCAAAGCTTATATCTGAAACTGGCGTTTTCTCATTGTCTTTTAACAATTTTTTTTGATCAGTGTATTCATCTGTATCTTTAATTTCTTTTTGAGGTTTACTAATCCTAATATTCTCAATCTCTTTTTCTGGATCCGGATTTAAATCTACATAATTAACAACTAACTCATATCTCTCAAAAACTGCGTTCTTATTAACTCTTCCCCTTATCTTTATTATTGTTCCTAATAATTCATTCTTATATTGTTCAAAACCCTGAATGTTTTCCCTAAATTCGATAAGCTCGGTATCAGAAAGATTAAATAATCTTTGAACCTGATCCCTAAAAAAGACAGTTCTTATATTTGAGGTTCCATCATCTAAATAAATACTAATTAAATAGCTATAATCAGGTATTACTGCGCCATGAGTATTACAAACAAAAACATCATCCTTTAATTTTATTCTTTTTTTGCAACTAGGGCATATTTCAAAAAATCTTGGTTCAAAAACTTGTACTATTGTTCCGAGAACCTCAACATTTGAGTCATTTTCGTTTAAATCCTTTATTAGTTTTCTTTCTATAATCGAATATCCTGCAGTCATAACTGTCTCCCCGCCAGGATTAATAAGAATCTTGCTTTGATCATTTATATGTAATTCACTTCTGCCATTATTATCTCTTACATACCCTGAGATAATTTTAATAACGTCTGTTTCCTTTAAACCTTTAATATTATCAACAGCCTTATTCCAAAAAACAGCACGTATTGTTCCTGTCTCATCACCAATCAAGGCACTTGTCATTTGACCTGATCTTCCATTTGTCTGGAATTGCTTAGTATCATATATCCTTATTACTTTCGCTGTTATATCAACATTTCTCATCCCTGGAAGAACGTTCTTTATTTTTAATGCAGTTGATGTATCAAATAGTTTAATTCCTAATTCATTAGCAACAATATGTGCTGCTCCTTCTTCTGAAACCAAACCCGATAAGGATTCAAGTTTTTGATTAATTTTATCCTTAATTTCTTTTTCAGAAAGACTTGTTTTTTCTCGTATTCTTCTTATAACTTCAGATACAGGAATATTAAACATGAATAACCCCCTAATACTAATTATATCTTGGTTTTAAGAACAATAAATTGTTTATATAATTTACGGTAATTATAAATTAAGTAATATTATATAAATACTTAAAATTATAAATACTTAAAACAAAATATAAACATTTAAAAATATTTAAATGAAAGAATTACAAAAAAAAAGAAAAAAATTATGGTATATAGATTGTTTTTATATACTCATTATTATTCTCATTTGATTCGCTAATTCTATATGTTGAATCCACATATCCATAATAATTATATGTTCCTGGATTAATATATGCATTCACAAAAGCAGTATATTCCTGGCCCGGATTCAGCATTGGTATATAACTATTAGGCAAGCTATAACTTCCTCCAGTACCATTTATGTTTACTTTCAAATAAAAATACGTGCCAGTAGTAGCATTACCTTTATTTTTTATAAGATTTGCAACAACGAGAGGTGAGTTATTTCCTGATTGATTAGTTATATAAGAAGCATTAATATAAGAAGCATTAAGTATTACTAAGTCAGGCATACTAGGCGTCTGGTTGACACACACACCATTAGCACAGCCATAAGTACAGTTCATGACAAATTGTTGAGTTATCTGGCTACCACACGCCCCTCTTAAACAAAAATAATCAGTGAAATTACGATGTACACTGTTACCATAACAGTAATTAGGACTATAACTATCTGTTCCACAAGCATATAACCCGTTTAGTTCTCTTGTAGAATTACAAAAATATTCATTTACTGTCTCGTTATTTTGACAATAATCGGTGTGATTATACCCCACACCATTATAATAACCAAATGTTGTTCCTTGAATTTCAATTCTTATGCCATTGTCGGTATCTTCACAGCTATCTGTTTGTGGTGCGATTTTAGATGAGGTAACTGTGCCTTGGCCAGCCATTCCAATATAATTATCAGATAATGTCTTAGAAGCATTATTTACATTAATAACCATTACAACTAATCCGATTATTGCTACACACGCAACAATAGCAATTATATATAGAACTCCCATATTTTCTTTATCCAACGTAACACACCTCACATCATTTTTAATATTTATTAATAATTTCAACAAAAAAATATATTTTATTAAATTCTTAAATTACTTATTTAAAAAGTTTTTCTTTTTATATTTATTGGTATATATATTGTTAAACATTATTTGGTACATAAATACATAACAATTAAAAAATTAATATTTAAATATTCAATAAAAATTTAAGAGGAACTAAAAACAAAATAATTATTTCCGGGAACTAATTCACTGAATTTTATTTCATTGTTATTTTTATCAACTGCTATTACTGCAAAATATTTTTTTGTAACAGGAATCTGAATATAGGTAGTTTTTAGATTACTAATCGGATCATTATATATTACATCAAGATGATAATAATTATCATTAAAATGCTCAGATACCCAAGGAATCCCAAATCGTCTAACAACGCCTCCAGACTGCATAAAATCATTCTTGTCTGTATTTACAAAATTTTGATCAGAATAATATATATTATATGCTACAACGTCTTGAGTGTTCGTAGGATTATCACTCCACTGTAATTTGTAAACATCTGCTGAGACATTTATAACAGACAAACCAATAACAGCTAAAGGAGCTATATTATCATATAGGTTAATTGCAAATTTTATATTAACTGGTTTTAGAACAGTGTTCATATTATCATCAAGCTGAGGAATCTCATCATTTGTTTTTAGGCACAGCCTGAATTTTTGTTTTTGATAAATACACTCCTTATAATCAACACCGTTTTGGTCATAGTCTGAAAAAAACAATTTATTGTTGTTAATGTTTGGATTAATATTTTCTATTTTTGTAAAATTTTTGCTGTAATTGCTTATATAAAGAAATATTTCCTCTTTATTTGGCGTTGATATATATGTTCTGTAAATTCTTTTATTAGGATTTATTGTGTCAAAACCATCATCACCAATAACTGATTTAATATATCCATCGTCATCATATTTTATTGAATAAATCTCAGGAATGTTTGTAGATTGATTTATAGAAAAACTATAGTAATTTATTATTGGTTTTGTCATCTGAACCAAAACTTTATCATCTTGGATTGAAAACTTGAATTCAAATTCTCCCTTAAGTTTCTTATTTTTTATTTCATCGTTGGAATACAAATTTGTGAGCTTGCATGCACAATCTGTTACATTTACCTCTGAGCATTCTTGTAATCTTTCCATTGCATCATAAAAAACCTTAAAAGGACCTTCTTCACAATCATAAGTCATTTTCATATTTGGATTATTTATGTTAAAATCAGATACAGCTTTATCAAGGCAAGATTCGAGATTATCAACACAGTGCGTCTTAACATTGGACGTAAATGTTTTTATCAACTCATAAACACTTAAATTATAGTTTACAAATACATTAAAATGAGGCATTACTGTGTATACTCCTGAAATTCCAGAGCCTTTCTTCATAGTGTCTACATAAATACCGTTTTTTACTTCTCCTCCTGCAGCAAGGCATATTTGGTTAAAATAATTCAGAATAGTCTCAGGATAGGCAGCACCCATTCCTGCATCAATGCACTTATTTTTACTGCCACTTTCAGGGCTTGTGTACAAGCAGCGCACATAATCTCCCCTGCATACACTGGGTGAATCAAGGTAATTCTCTCTGCAGGCTTCAATCATCGCATCTGTTAGTGTTTTGCCTACTTGAACTTTTTCAGCAGCACTTATTGCTGTTCGTTCACCCCTATTATATGCAAATAATGCCAAAATTAAAGTATCTTTTGGACTGAGATTTTTTTTAGAAATTGAATCAAATTTTCTCTTAAAATTATGTATGCCTGCATCAATCTGACTTGCCACTGTAACGCATGGTTGGTCTCTTGTGCAAGTATCATCTACTTGAAGAATTCCTCTATAATTAGAAATATAGCCGCACTTGCTTTCCTGCATTGCAATAGCCATTATCATTATGGGGTCAATTCCTCTTTCAGTTATTCCATTCTGCACAGAATACTGCATAAATAAGTCTATATGATTATAACAGCCATCGATATATTGCATATTCGAACTCGCTAATCTGCTTAAGTCTGGATTATCACAATAAACCATTTGGCTTTTGTCATTATCTCCGCCAACTCCAATTACAAAACCCGAGATACTTAAGATTGGATTTAGTTCCGAAATTGAAGCATTTAAATTTTTTAATTTTAAAACTAAGAATAAAAATAAAATAAATAACAAAAATAAAGAAAAATATAAAAGGCTTTGTTTTGAAACTTTTTTATTTTTCATTTTATTATTTTTTTAATGTTTTTGTGTTATTTATTATTTCTTCATTAAATATGATGTTGTACATTTTCCTGCTGCTTTTGCCATCTGTGCTCTGTCTGAGTTATATTCAAAATGCCACCATTCTCCAAAAACATTTTTACTTTCACTACCCAACCTAATCCACCCGTTCTCGCACATCAATCTCTGCAACAAATCGTGATTTTTTTGTTGTTCTTGAGAATAAAAAAACGGGTAAGGCTTATGTAGCCCGGTATCTAATTCGTGCCCGTTAAAATATATTTTTGATACATCGATGGCTTGTCCTTGTGCATGTCTTGCGGTTGCACATGTTGCACTTGCTGCACCAGACCCTTTTTGTTTTTTTAATTCTTCTTGTTCATGTAGAGTTCTATAGGCATCACTTATCAATAATGTATACCTCTGTTTTCTTAAATTTTCGGCAGTTGTTTTTAATCCATCGGCGGCAGATTGTGCAAGCATGCATCTAATTCCTGGTTTACAAGTAATTCCTTCAATATTGTCAATTCCAACTATCTGTTCGTTTGTGCAGCTTGAAGCAGTAATTTTCGTGTCTATTATACTGCTAGCAACACCTCCAATACTAAAGATTATAGGCTGTATTGCGAGTCCAATAACATTTAATTTTTTTGTGCCTTGCTCTTGTTTTATTATAAATTTATAATTTTCTGTAGGGATGTTCACATTTGGATACTTTGAAAGATAATTATTTAATTCGTTATTTATATACTGCTTAAAGCTCTCATCATAATCTGGAAAACAGTTATCTGCTTCATTGCTGTATAAAGGATAAATAAATTGACCGCAAGGATAATTAGGAGTCATTCCTCCTTCGTCAATTGTATTCATTAAAAAGAAATAGCCTCCTGTTTCGCCAAGGCGAGAGATTGCTTTCAAGACGGATAATTTCGCAGATTGATCAATAAATAACAATGCGTATTCTCCTTCTTGATATGTTTTAAAGATAATATATTCCTTATCGCCGATTTTCTCACCACTATCCGCTTTAAAATTTTTGCTAAATAAAATGAATATTATTATTAGACTTGAAACAATAATAAACATAATTCCCAAAACAAAAAGTTGTGATTTTTTATCTGTCCTTTTCATTTTAATATGGATATTACTTATTGAATGGTTTTTTCGTACAGTAAAAAAAATAGTGTTTGACAATTTTATGATTAGTTATTTCTACGATGAAGATAACGCCACTTGCACTGCTTTTATCTCGCCATTTAACAGGGGAAGATAAACAATTTTGTAAGGAAGACCAAAAGGTATTTGATTGCTCGTTTTTTTCGGAAAACAAATTATCGCAAAATATTTATTTGGAGAAAGTAGTGCAGTCTGTCGTAATTCCCAATCCGAGCATTTTTCATCCATATAATACTTAATCTTGTCGTCAGGGCTGTTCATCAACTTCGGATACATACCAAGATAACTCCCGAATGATGTGTCTTCATTTACACTATCTCTGAACAAATTTATTGTTTCTCTGTCTTGAGACAATTCTCCAAATTTTTGTTGATAATTTGTCGTTTTTTGTTTAGCACTAAGATAAAAAAGGAAAATAAGTAATACAATAATAATTATAAAAATTATGATTGAAACAACATCAATCATCACGAAATCTCCTTTTTTATTTTTTAATAATTTACTTACTTTCATTTTTATTTTTTATATTTTTTAATTATTATTTATTTTAATTAAATGTTATATTAATTATATTTTTAAATATTTATCAATTATATTTTTTTATGATTATTTTTCACTAATTAATTTTATATTAAGTATTCCTGAATTAAAAATATTATTCTCAATATATAATACAGAAACATTCTTTTCTATAACGTTAAAATCATTTTTGAATACATTTGATTGAACTTCAATACTCTTATAATAATACTGATTATTGTATATAGGACCGAATTGTTTATTATTCGTAGAATCGGTTAATTCTAACTTTACAGCCATAACTCTTACATTTCTAAAATTTAATGATTTTTCAATATTACTTCTAGTAAACTTTTTTATGTCAATAATACCAGGATATACCCTTCCAGTATTTTCATCAACGTAATTTATAATGTTAGGGGAATAATATATCTTGTTAAATATAACATCCATATGTAATGATGAAACATCTAGATTATTTACTACAAAAAAAACAATTATCCAAATAAAAATTCCGATTGCAAAAATCAAGAAAAATATCCTAAATATATTTAGTATTGGCTCTTTTAGTGCTGCCCGCTTATTTATTTTTTTATTTATTTTATTTTTTATTATTCTACTAATCTTTATTCTATTTTTATTTTCAAATATTTGAAATTTCATTTGATTATTTGTAATTATTTTTTATTACTTCTACGAGTTTTCTTACAAAATCATTCTTGTTTTCGAATATGCCAGAAGGAAAATTAACTGGAATTAAAATCATAATTGCTGTTTTTTCGGAGCTTATCTGACTAAATTCTTGGATGTTTTGCTCTGCAAATTGGGTGTTAAAAAAATTATTAAAGGTGTATTTTAATTCACAAGCAAGGTTTTTACTCATAAAGGATCCTGGCGGATAAAAAATACTTAGTTTCTCGTCGGGAGAATTCTTAACATAAATTATTAAATTCGGGTTGTTTATGTCTTTAACAAACCCTGTGTTTTCTAAATTATTTTCAATACTGTTTGATAAATAAAATAGATTTTGATCAAGTGTAATTATTGAAAAATTTGTTTCTGATACAGATTTTAATGATTTATCACATAATGGTTGTTGAATTCCTATTCCTAAAACACCGCTCGCATATTCATACCTAAACGCTTTGCTACTGGTTTCTGATTCAATTATTTTAATATTTATATCATTAGCAAAAGGATAATTTGCATAAACACCTCTTTCTTGCTTTGGAAAATCATAAACAAAAATTTCAGATGACTTTAATGAAACCAAAAAATCTTTTTCGCGTCTGGGAGAATAATAGACAAAGCCAATTTTTCCTGGTGAAGCTTCAAGGGAATCAATAACCAATGCATTATCCCTGGCAAAATAATTTCTCCAATAGATTGTATTATCTGATTTTTGATAAACAAATGCAAAAACAAGCAAGCCTATCCCCATAAGTATCGCGAATTGATTAAAGATATTCCATAATTTTTCTTCATCGCCCCTTTTATTAAACATAAGAATTAATCTAAGAGAAGATATTTATATAGTTTTAGGTAAAAAATATTTTAAAAAACTAGTTTATATACACTCCTATTTACACACTCCTATTGGCAGGATTTTATTTACTGTTTTATCCCGGCCGTCAGGATTATATCTCTGACTCTCTCCAGAATATAGCTCCATAGAATAAACACAATTTTTTCCATTACAATTTTTTCCGAGCTGAGCTAAGGATGAACCTGTACTTTTTCTTAAAGTATATTCTCCACAATCCTTAGTTAAATCAATCTCAACAATCTTATAACTAACAGTGTTTTCTAATAATGGTCCACCAAAGACATCATCTCCTATCTGCCTAATTCTAGTAAATGTTTTTCCTTCCTCTAAATCATAAAGTGTGTTATAGAGCGGAAAGTTGTCTCCAACACCCAAACATTTACCTGTATAAACACCTATGTTTGAATATGTTAAAGGATCATCGGGATGAGAAGAGTATCTAATAACTTTTTCTGCAAACATACACACTTGATCATTATTGCATTTTGTTCCAAGACAACCAATCATATAAACTGGCAAATCTTCAACTGCAATACCCCCATATCCTGAAAATGAAATATCATACCCCAATATTCCACAAGGGACTTCTGTGTTTGAACAAGGTCTTTGCTGAGCCAAAATAGTGTCAAGATCGCTAAACTTATTTATTGGCTGAGCATAAATATTATAACTATTTCCAATCTTTACCTTAATAAAAAAAACATTGTTAAAATCAGTTGATTTATCAGTTGTTCCTAATTGAAAGAAATTTTTAAAAGTCTCTTTATTTAATATAAACACAGGATTTTGAGATTTTGTATATTCAACTTTCATCTTTCCGTCCTTTTCTACAAGGTTTGTTGATACATAAACCAAGCCCATGAAATCTACACTCTCAAAAGTTCCCTTATTTAGTGATTTGCAGAACAAGACCTTTGTTTTTTTGTACAAACAAAGACAAGGATTATCATATTCTGTATTACTCTCTCCACACTTTTCTGGTTTTTTAAATATATTTTTTCCAATAATTATTTCATCTGATTGATCACCAAAACCTAATATAGAATAATCATCGGGAAGATATATTGTTGAGTAAGCATAGTCATTATCTGTTGAATGTAATAATAATCCTTCAAGAATTAATGATGCGGTATTAAAATTCTGTATTACTGCTTTATTTAAATCTTTGTTTCCCGAAAATAAATTATATATTAATGGAACAAAAATTGTTAGCAGAATTATAACAACAAGTATTGCAAATATTGCCTCCACGAGCTGTCCTGTTGTTAAATCTCCCTTTTTTGCTCTTGCAATTTTTTTCCCAATCATAAGCATAATGAATAATTATAAAGAAATCCTTATTTAAATGTTACTCTTATTTACATTTATCATGAATAGTTAGCTAAATGCTCGCATACAACATACTTTGTTTTCACCGCAGTTTTTTTCATCAAGTGGCTGGTCTCCTGGCTGGCAATTACTTGTACTGCTGCAATAAAGAGCTTGGCCTCCTATTTCTCCTTCACATTTATTTACGTGCATTGAAGGTTTGATGATTAAAAAATATATTAATGCAGCTGCGACAATTATTACTAGAACTACAATTATAATTTCTACAATATGACCTCCCGCTTGTGATTTATTATTCATTTTTATTTATTTTAAAATTACTATTTAATAAAAATTAATTAATTATTAATTAAATCTTATAATAAATTAATAAATATTACTTTTTGTGTTTTTCCAATGATTATTTTTTTCTAATAATTATTTTATTGTTTATATATATTAATTAATATACAAAAAATATTATTAATTATTATTTATTTAATATACAACATTAATTAATAGTTTGTTTATCATGATTTAGTATAAGTTTATGAATTAATATTTTTTGTTATATTTTATGTCGCGGCAATTCTTTTTCTTTCTGTTTTTCCTTGCCCCAAAACATTCTCCACATATAAACAAATATTATTATTTTCATCATTTGCGGGACGAGTAATTGTTAATTCAGATGTTGCTGTATACTTGCCCCTATTATCTTTTGTTATTGGAGGACAATCGATAGTATCATTGGTAATAATATAATACCATTTTTGGGTATTACAAGCATAGTCTGGGCTTTTTGCTTCACATATTAGTTTTATTTCATATTCTCCTGAACTCTTTTTAAAAATCTCGATTCGAGGAGTGGGATATGTGTCAACAAAAAATATTGGAATTGAAATACTTGCAGCCCAATAATTTGGGTCTATAGTACAGGCATTTCCTTTTTGACAATCTTCTTTGTAAACAATTGACTGTAAGCTTAGTTCTTTATTTATCTCTTCATACTTTGGAGTATAAGTAAAAATTAATTTTGTATTTGTGCATTCAAGATTCTCTGTTCCAACTAAATTACCTTCTTGATTAAGCCATCTTTTATTTACTACATCATAAATATAACCAACACACCTTCTCTTTTTATCAGAGTTTATATAGAACTCAATGTTTAATGTCTGACCAATGATTGCATTAAGTGATTGACTATAACCAATATCTTTGTTATTTACTTTTATAGCAATTGTTGCTCTTGCTTTATCGCTTGAGCGAGAATTTGAAGGGTTGTTTCTATTGTTTGATAGTTCGTTAACATCATTCGGATAATCATATTTTGGAATAATAACAATACTTATTGTTTCATCATTATTCTTTATTACAACTACCTTAATATCAGTAACTGAATCATCATTTATATCAGTTTCTAATTCTCCTTTTTTATTAATAAGAGGTATTGTGTACTGTTTTGGCTCTGTTTGAATTGTTATCTTTACATAATTATCAGTCATTTCATCAATGCTTATAGAATGAGTTACTCCATTTATTACAAAAGTTTTTGATTCCCCGACATGCAATGAAAAACTTTGCTCTTCATTTTTAATGCGCCTGCAGCAATATTGCCCAAGAATTTCTTTGTTAGTATTATCCTTGCATAAAATAATTCCTGATTTAGTTATCATGTATGTATCATCACATTTTTCATAAGTACAATAACCTCCAAAGGTCTCACAAGAATTTATTTTTGTTGATGTTTTCCAATAATAAAGGTAAATAATGAGCGAAGAAATAACAATAAGTATTAAAACAATTATTAATACCTTTACAAGTCCAACTCCGCTTGTATCATCTGCACGTTTGTTAAATTTAAAGTTAATCATTTTATAAAACCAAAAAATTAAGATTTTTAATTTAAGAAAAAAAAAATAAATTTATAACTGACTGCTAACTGGTTAATGGACAACAAACAAATCCTTTAGCACATCCTTTTTCTCCTGAATTGCCTAATGGATTATTACAAGAACCAATCGGCAGACATTGTCCATTATAATTATCTACACATTCTAGTTTTCCCCTGAATAATCCTAACCTGCTCACTAATAAATATGCTATGATTGCTAAAACAATTAATACAATTACTGCAATGATTATAACATTCATTGACATTTCAATTCCTTTTTTGTTTTTCATTGTTAACCTCTAAAAGATTATTATACAACTTATCACATAATTTAACTATACCACTTTGCAGCATATTTTATTAGCATCACAGTCATTAAATGTTCCTCTAACCTGTTCATTTGTACATTCTTCCGGTGTCTTACATAACCCCCCATTCGCAACGCAGCTCTTCGTTGTTCCTTGATTCACATTTGCACCTGCTCTTAATACAAGAACGGCTAAAATTACTAGAACAATAAGTGCTATCGCCGCAATTATAATAACATTCATTGATAATTCAGCACCTTTTTTTTCCATATTTTCACCTCAACCCAAGATACACGTTTTAATAATGAAAATGTAATTATTTATAAAACAAGTATAAAACTCTCTACTTACTACCAGTCAAAGGTATATATAAAGTTTTTGATATTTTTAAATTTTGATGTGTTTAAAATATGTTTGAAAGTTCGTATTTATTTATTATAGTATATTATCTATTTTATAATATTAATTAATTATTAATTATAATTTATTAAGTTATAATATTTACAATGTTGTGTTTTTTATTGTTTGTATTTACCTCATTAGTTATATTTTTAATATTGGGTTAGCTTGTTCTCAGTTTAATTTGTTTTCTTCTTTAAAATCAGTTTTTCAATCTTAAAAGCAGAGTTCTCAGTATAATCCTTAACTTTTTCATCAAATAGCAAAACCTTAAATTCATCTGAATCTGATGTAGAGAAGTACTTTATATCATCAGAATAAACAACACATTTATTATTAACCATTGCAGGATCAATTCCGACACCATATATTTTAGAAAAGAGATGAATACAAGTATCGGTCCTTTTAATATTCAAAACACTGTATCTAAAATAATAATAAGCATTCTGCTCCAAAAATAATTCATATTTTCCTTTATTTTTAGTAATATTTTTCCAATTAAGATTGTTAATTTCGTCATCAGATTTTTTATATGGGCCGTTGTATTGAATAAGAACATAATCGTCTCCTTTCATATTATCATTATTAAGTAATGATTTAGATAGAGGGATTAACCATTTTATTGTTAGAATTAATGCAACTCCAATAATTAATAATCCTATAAGAAATCCTGTCATTTGTTTTGATTCGACCATTATAAACCCAAACTTCTTATTTTAAATAAAAAATTATTGTGTGGAATTGTTATCCAAACAAGTCAAACATTCTTGAAATTCCACCGCTCAGTCTTCCAACAATAAATAATATTATTGCTAAAACAGCTATTGCTATCAGTATCCAGGCAAGTGGATTATCGAGCATTGATTTTTTTTGTTCAATTATTTTCATTTTTTTATTATTATACAATAATAATTTAATTATTATATACTCAAGGTATGCATATATAATTTATATTATATAATTATTTATATAATTCGTGTTGTATAGTAAATAGTATAAATAGTATATAAAATAATAAAATAGTATAAAATTTATAATAATATATTATTATAATAGGAATATATTATAATAAGATGTATTATAATAAGATTTAATACGGCTATATGATTATAACTAAATATTTATTAAAGTTTGTCTTTTTTATCTATGTTGTGCTAATAATTTTACAATATTATTATAATACTAATCATATAATATTAATATTTTTTTTATAACCTGTTGTGGTCAGACTTTTTCTTTTTGTGTCGCAATATATTCACAACCAAGATCCTTAATATTTTGAGTATTATATTCAACAATAAATAATCCTGACGCCCACTCTGCATCTGTTGTCTCGAAAATAGCATCATAGGCAAGTTTTATTCCACTAATTACTACAACAGCGGCACCCCCAATTACCGCAACAGGAAGCCCGACTCCGGAAGCAACAGCAAGTAATAAAAAGCCCCCCACAACACCAGCCCCAGTTCCTGCAAGAAAAAAACCAAGCCTACTTTTATCTAAGGTGTTTGTATAAAACCTGCTTAGAGATTCTGAACCTTTAGCATAAACAAAGATAACACCATAATCGTTATTTGTATTTAATGTATCTAATTTTTTTGCTTCAACAGTAATAGGATGGTCTGCGAGATATCTTTGGGATTGTGGAGTACTATAACCCGCAAAATAATCAGAAAATGTTATTTTTTTGTTTGGCATATTTACATTTGCCAGATATTCCGTAAATCCTTCTATTGTTTTATTCTTTTCCTTAAATGTTATAAATGAACAGACATGACAAAATGTTCCATCCTTTTCCTTGAACATTTCTGGTTTTCCCTCAAGCCATATATTCCAGCAGCGCCTCATTTCATTTGCTATTTTTGACTTAATATTAAGCTGGGAATTATCATTAATTTTGACAATATTTGTTGGACAATTAATCTTTACAACAAAATCATTTGCAATTGCTAAATAATTATTACTCATTCCAATCAGCAATGCCTCTTTTGTAACAGCATCCTTACATCTTTGCTCTTCTTCTATAACTTTTTGCTTATCATATATTTTTTTAATAAAAAATCCACCAATTATAAGCATTAATACTGCAAGAATTATTATCACTATAAACATCATTCCATGACCGGAATCATCCTCTCCAGTATCTTGAGCCTTCTTATTAAGTTTTTTGAATATCATTTTAAATTTTTTGGATATTTCTCTTTTTAATTTATATTAATTTTGAGCATTGATTTTTCAATTCAGATGTAGGAATAATATAAGCAAAATAAGAACTCAGATGTTTTTCAGCACCCTCTCTTACAAAGTAAATAACATAGGTTTGCATTTTATCAAATTCAATATTTCTGTACTGTGCCATGCTTGGATGCTTTGCCCTATTATTAACGATTTCATCCCAGAGCAATCCAATACTAGGTTGTACAACAAAAAATGATATGGCAACAGGATCGCTGGCGGGTATATTTAAATAATTTGAATCCATATAATTCTCAAAACAGCTTGGATTATTTGAATAGAAAAAACAAATGGTGTCATCTGACCCGGGGTATTTGTTTGTAATATATTCATAATATGTAATATCACTATTCGCCATCTTATTTTCTTTCAAATAATTATAGAATCCTGAAAATGAATTCTGAGATACATCTTTATTAAAAGAAATTTGGTCGCAGATAAAGCAAAGCTTCTCATTTTTGCCTAAATCATAATATTGGTCATTCAAAATTTCTAGTTTTCCTTCATAGAACTGATACCAGCATCTCTTCAGTTCCTCAGCTAAAAAGGCATTTACGTGCTCGTCTGTTAAAGAAGAGAACGAACGTATTTGCGCCCCCCTATAATAAAATGAAACCTTATCTCCGTTTACTTCAACTTTTGTATTATAGAATTTAACATTCATCGTATTGCATTCAATTGTAAATGGAGAATCAACTTTCAATGGTCCTAACTTAAATTTGGTAACTGCTTGAGTATATACACTTGTCTTACATACCTCTCTGTTCTTATAACTATTAAGATTGGTAGTACATTTATTAAGCAATAAAAGCATTACTGCAAGACCTACTATTATTATAATCAGCGAAACAGTAAACATACTTATTCCTTTTTTGTTTTTTTTCAATAGATTTTCAGATTTCATTTAAGAAAACTCCTCACTATTCTTAAACAAATAAATATGAATATGATTGCTCCAAGTATTGCAAGTATTATTTTTATTGTTTTTTCTGTCAAGGCTTTTTTATTCATCTTTGTATTAGTTATTTTTTTATATTTAATGTTTGTATTAGTTTCTTATTTTTAATAACTTATTTTAACAATACTTAAAATATATGTTATATATTATTAAATTATAGTTTATTTAAAACTTCTTATTTGCATATTGCCAGTTCAATCCTCGTACTAATCCCCCCACCTATAGGAATTGGCTGGTTCGAAGTAATTCCCTGAATACTTGTTCTATTGCATTTATATGAATATGTATAATGTGGGTTTTCAATATTAATCCTATATTTGGTATTCCAAACTAAAAAAGTTTTATTTAGGATTAGTTCAATGGTTTTATTAATTTGTTGACATGAAGTAAAACCATTACAAATAATTCTTTTTTCCTTATTGCAGTCTACAATAAATTCCTGTATGGAATAAGGAATACCTCCACAATCTATCTGTGTATCAAGCAACGCAAGTAAATAAGATTGAGCAAGTTTATCATCAATGTAATTTTTTGGTGTATGTTTAGGTATGTGACTTGAGAGTGTAAAAAAGAGATAAGTTCCTATGGCTACAAGCACAACAATTATTGCTAAACCCATAATTTCAATTTGGGATTTTTTGAATTTTTTTTTAGGATTTCTTTTCATATTAAGTTTAATTATTTAGGCATATCTCTCAACTTTTAATATTGCAAAGCCTCTTGTATTAGTAATGGGATTGTAGAGGTTTATTGGTATAAACACTGGATTTTTTAAGACATATTCCTCGGGAATATTTTCATATAAAACAATTTCTTCATTTTCAAAAAACGTTGATGAGTTAGGCAAAACTTGTATTATAGATATGTACGCATTACCAAAAAAAGAGGAATAAAAAAATCTTGAATCAGACGATTCCATTAAATTAATAAAGGCAATAACCTTAAGAATATCAATGCAACTGATTTTATTATTTGTGCAATGAATCTCTGGTAAAGAAGAAACTATATTTGCCAACTTTAGTGTGTTTATCTCGCTAGCTTGTTGAATTTCCTCATTATATTTGTTTCTGTTATACGATGAGTATATTGCAATACCAATAATTATCATTATCAAAATTATTATCACAACTCCCACTGATTCGGCCATCTGAACCTGTGATTTCTTTCTAAACTCTTGAATATTTATTCACCTCTAATATTATAACTGTTTAATTGTTATAATTAATTTTTATAATTGGTTGATTTCTGTAATGTTTTAGTAAACAGTAGGACAGCTTGCTCTACTCAGATCCTCGTTTTCTTTTTCGAGTCTTTGACTGCTCGAGTATATTGTAGCCGCATTACTTCTA
Organism: Candidatus Woesearchaeota archaeon; assembly: GCA_038884715.1. Taxonomy (GTDB): domain Archaea; phylum Nanobdellota; class Nanobdellia; order Woesearchaeales; family UBA9642; genus JAWABG01. The sequence goes on from JAWABG010000001.1 coordinate 61,187, forward strand.
CTTAATTCATCTGTGCTGTTTTTTATTTGATTAAAATAACTGGGAAAATTAACATAGTATTGTTGACACCTGTTGTTATTAAACTGACTCTCAATTTCGTTTGCTCTTATCAATAAAATTGTAGCAGTGAATCTTAAACGCTTTAATGCCTTTCTCATCGTACAAACATAATATTCTGTATTTTCTGAAAAAATAGCGCCATAAATGGATTCTTTTTTTAAAAAGAATGAAGTCTTTGTTGAAAATCCATCTTTGAACTGAATCGTACCATAACTATTTAAAGGATGTTCAAAAATACTAGAATCAGGATTAATTATTACTGCAGTTGACTTACTGGGTAAAGAGTCAGGAACAGTTTTATAAAATATTAGCCTACAATTATCATAACTAGAACAAGAAAATCCGTTTAAAGAAGAAATAAGTTTTTTCGTCTTGTTAAGTGGAATTGTATTATATAAATCAATGATTTCTGGATCATTACCAACAAAAACAAACTGTGTTCTATCATCTGCAAGCATAAGAAAAGAACCAGCGAGCATTGGAATATTCCAATTAACAGTCCAAGCATAAATATTACCTTTTAGATTGCTCTTAGAAAAAATAATTAAGCTCTCAATTGATTTCTCATATCCTTTTATATTAATTGTCGATATATCATCTCTGTCACACGTCATTACAACAGGTGTTCCATACATCTCAATAATCCTAAAGGTTCCTTCACTGTTAACGCTCGACTCTTGTGCTGTTCTTAGAACGTTATCAATATTATGAAGAACAGTAATATCAATCTTCTTAAGACCGGTGCTTTTAATGCTATTAATTAATACTAGAAGAAAAATAAATATTATTGCTCCTGAAATAAGAACAAATATCCAGTTAAATTGTAATTCTATCGTTCCTCTTTTTTTGATTCTTTTAATTCTCTTTGCAAGCATAAAAATAATTCAATGTTGTGATAATATAAAGTTTTTGGAAAAAAATAAATTTAACATTTAATTAATATTGTGAATAAAATTAAGTTGTCTCGGAGACAATTGTTGTCTGACCGTTTCCAGTGAATGTCAATTTAAGACCCCTACCAACACTGATACATAAAAATCCATTATCAACTTCAAGTTTTTCAGAATACGCAAGAGGCTTTGTTTCCTTGCTTGTTACTAAAAAAATGTTCATTTGAACTCCATCTTCTACACTGTCTTTAATTATTGGATATTGATTAGGGATAATACCATTAGCACCAATTTTATTTGTACTTACAAAGCAGATTTCTTTTGAATTGCATGGCGCCTGTAAGATTTCTTTATGAACAGATCCATAATCACTATATATATCAATATATTTATTTATATTGCTAATAAATGATGTTTCTTGAATATTGCACTTTTCTATAGTTATTTTCTTAAATAGATTGGCTCCGATAAGTGCTAAAAAGCCAACAACAATAATAGCAAAAATATATATAAAAACTTGTCCTACAATTTGGGATTTCTTATAAGGTATAATCATACAGAAATAAATTAAAAATAGTATTTAAAAATCTTTAGTTTTAGTTTTTATTTTGTATTTTCCATAATTTTAAACTATTCTTATTTACTATTTATAAATGCATTCTTATTATTTAATAATGTATTATCGTCTTCCTGACTATATCTTCCTAACTATTTGAGTCTTACTAATTTTTACTATATAGTTTAACCTTCTTCTATTTTGACGTGCTTCTAATCTCATCTGTTTTTTTATTTCAATATGTATTGAACCAAATAAATTAATATATAAAATAATATATAAAAGAAAATAAGCAATAATAAATAAATAATAAAATAATAAAAATTTAATAAAAAATTATTGTTTTGGTAAAATCTTTAATTCACTTAGTATTTTACTGACTTCTTTTTTTGTCAGAAGTTTTTTCTCAGCGAGGTCAAAAAGTATGTTCGCCACAGTCTGCTTTGATAATTGATTAGTCTCTAGAAGTCTTGAAAGAACAAATTTAAAAACATCAGTATTAACTTGTTTTCTCTCAGTAATATTAGCAAAGATATCCATCATATCTTTTTTAGTAACTTTTTTCTTTTCTACAACTTCTTTAATGCTTGACTTAGTTTTTCCTGAAATCTCTGCAAGCCTGTCAAAAATTTCTTTATTAGTCATATTATAAATATTTGCTTTATCTTGTTTGTCAATTTCAGCGAGTTTTTCTGTTTTATAGGAATCAAGTTCTGGTTTTAAATTAATAAGTTCTTTCTTATGGTCAATATCGTTATTATGGTTAAGAACTGCAACAATTTTTGATTTTTCATTTTGCTTTTTCAAATTCTTAATTGTACCTAATCTTTGAAAAACATCTTCATTAATATCCTCTTTCTTAACTTCAGTTCCTGTCTCTTTTTCTTCGCGTTTGGCTAATTTAGTAATATCAATATAGCCATCTTCATCTGTTTCCAACTCTTTTTTATTTGTGCTATTTTTTTCATCCATTATGGGACTTACAGATTTCTTTAATTTTTCTGTACCATTTTTTGTTTCCATTGACTTTTTATCATCAACACTAGTTAGATTTTTAAGTTCATCAGATCTGAACTTATCAAAAATATTTGATCTTTCTTTTTTTCTCTGATTTCTCTTTTGTTGCAGTCTCTTTTCAATTATCTGAAGATTTGAGATATCTTGCTCTCTAGTAATTCTTGTTGGATTTCTTCCTAAAATATTTTGAACTGTAATTGGCTTTCCGGTTTGTTTTGGAACTTGACTCTTAATAAATTTTGTATAAACAATATATCCACAACCACCTATTAGTAGAGATATACCTACAATTAATAGTATAATTGGCAATATTTTTTCTTTTTCAGGATGACTGTTTGAATCTAAAGGGTCTGTCCCAGAAAGGAATTCTTTTATATCAGAAAATCCGTCATTATCAGAATCAGAATTAGGATTAGCACAATCTATACATCTAAAGTATTCATATTCCCACCAGTCAGGAAGGCCGTCATTATCAGAATCTATATTTGCATTTCTAACAGGGACGCATTTATTATCTACACAAATAAGATTGGGTTCACAATTAGAATCAAGACCTGCACAACTAACACCCAAACCACAAGGATCACAATTACCTCCACAATCAATACCGCTTTCATTGCCATTTACTCTATTATCATCACAACGTGGAGCTTCACAAATCTTTGATACATTACAGTTATTGCTAATGCAATCTTCATTAAACAAACATTTCTTGCCGTTTGAACATCTTGGACAATTGAATCCTCCACAATCAATATCTGTCTCGTCAATATCAGTAACTCCGTTAACATTACAATTCTCTCTTGTTTGATTCTGGTTCGTTCTATTTAATTGATTCTGAGATTGATTGCTAACTATAATCCTCAATCTATCTTTAATATAGTTATTATTATTATCAGATGCATTCCAACAAATATAACTTGTTGTTGTTAGAGTATCTTCATAACCATACTCTCTTTCCTGAGTAGGCGTACAATTGGAACTATTTGATTTTCCAAAATAATAATAATTCTTGCATCCACTAATATAATCCTCACAAGTAATGTTAAATATAGTATAACCAGCATAAGATGTTGTGAAAACTCTTATTATTGGAGGTTCAGTATCACAAGTTGTACTCATAGTATCAATGACTGAAAATGTTTTTGATGCTACGGATCCTGCACGACCAGACTTGTCTACGGCAAATGCATTCCAAGAATATATCTGGCCAACTTCAAGATTATTATTTAAAGAAACATGAATAGTTACTCTATTACCTGAACCAGAGTGTGCCCAGCCAAATATTCTATCATTTCCCTTAGAAATGCTATAGTTAAAATAGTCAATACCGCTTCCGTTTGCAGTATCATTTGATTCAAGTAAAGCTGAGAACTCGTTTAATGAGCAATAAGTGCTTGACGCAGTGATTGTTGTCGAACCAGGATTCGTGAGATCAATCACAAATGGAAAATAAAGATTCGCTTGACCAAATTGATAAGCACAAAAAATATCAACACCGTATCTACCCTCGAGTATGTTAGTAAAATTATGTGTAAATGTCAAATGGTCTTCTGTATTCATATCTGATGTTATGTTCGCTATGCTACAATAACTTGCAAGCATATTTGTTCTAACGACTAATTGATAATTTGAGGTTTGTGAGTATTGGGGAGAAAGCACTGTAATGGTAAGAGGAACGCTAAAATTTAATAATTGGGTGTATTGAATACTGCTATATAGACCTGCGAGATTCATACAAGTAATATTATAATTTACGATATAAAAAGGATTGGATGAAGGAACTGTATATGATATATTTATTTTGTGTATTCTAACAAAATCTGCTGTTTTATTTTCATGATATGGATTAATATATATTCTTTGGGTTCCATCATATATTGAACAAATTGTCGGATCAGATGTTGTAATTGTGAATTCGGTAAATTTCCTGCTAGGATCAATTATTGGATTGGGTGTTGAAGTTACACTTATTGCTGATGGAGTTGTATCATATCCGAGCAAGAATTGAAGTGGAGAAAGATGACCTGATCTGTTGCAGATAGCAGTATAAACTTGATAGTCTTCTGGTTGCGTGATTAAGTTAAAGCTATGATTGTAATGATTCTGAGATTCTTCTGGAGGTTCAAATCTTAATGGAAGAATTGAATAAAGTTGGTTTAAGTCATTTATGTGTTTTGGTTTTCTTCCAAATTTACAAGTTGCTATTTCGCTGCTATAAAGTTGTATATCAAATGGATAACTATTAGCAACACCTCTTAATGGCCTTATTAATTGCATTGGCATATAGCCTTCAGTATATACATTAAATACAGCTGTTTCCTCAGCAAAATTGGTGTCAATATCTCTTCCACTAATCCAAAAATTATATTCTCCATTAAATAAAAAAGTTGTTGTGTTATAAACAATTTTTGTTGTATTTAAAATATGATTTTCACTAAAATCAATCTGAACAACAGAATCAGAGTAATCCATAAATTCATCATATAGTCTGTAGTTTATGTTAATAATTGGTCTTTCAGTAAATGTAACATTTATTGTTGGCTTTGAATTGTTGACATCTGTCGGAATAAAGATTAATGCAGACACATAAATTAGTATAGAACTGAACAAGTATATTAAGCTTATCATTACTAAAAACAAAACATATATTTTAGTATATGATTTTTCAGTATATAACTTGGTTTTTATTTTGTTGTTCTTTGAGCTCATTAACCCACCACTTTTTTAAAAATTACCTTTTTCAAAAATTAGTTTTGTTGTATTTAATGTTGAACTTTTCAATTCAGGATCACGTAACATCTATAAGTATGTGTGGACCGAATGTGTTGCTTAATCTTATCCTTACTTGGTGCCTTTCTTCTTTATTACCCCCCCTGTCATAACTAAAGTAGTATAATATCTTTTCATAATTGTTGTTGGGAAATTGCAGTTCTATAGGATTAAGAGGATTATACACATTATAGTTTTCATCAATAGCACAGTTCGGATTTGAATCAGGATCATCTCCTACAATGCAGTATCTTGTTTCATTACAGCCAAAGTTGAAATCAATTATACCATAATACATCAAAGTTGGCTTAGTGTCATTACAAATAAATCCTAGTTTGAGCTGTGTATTATTATAAACATAATTTGGATCAAATGGAAGCCCAGTCACAACATTCATTAACGTTGTAATTGGTGGAAGCTTGTCAATACCAAACAAAATCGAGTCTCCTAAATCTCCTTGTTTTATTTTTCTATAGTTTGTAAAATTACAGGAAGTATAATAACCGTAAACTCCTGACTCTGTTGTTTCTGTTGTTGACCAATGATATAGGCCTCCTGTTGTTGAAAATGGAGTTCCTGCACTGTAAATAGGGCTTGAATTTTCTGTAATTCTGTTGTATCTACATTCAGCAATACTTGAAGTATTAACAGAAATTACAACACTATCAGTCCTTAATGTGCCTCTGGGTTGCGGGTTACTAATACTCTTATCAGCATTCAGGATTATTTCCTCTTGCCAAGTGCCGAGATTGCCATAGTCATCAACACACTCAACATTCCATGTATAGTGAGCATCACTCATATAATAATAATTTGCATTAAATATTTCACTCATTCCGTGGAATCCGCCCGGAATATAAACTAGAGGATTTTCTGGAATTTGAATAATTTTTGATAATCTACCTTGGCAGATTGCTTTGTCATTTGTTGTGCATACAATTGATAAATTACTAACCCATACATCAGTACTCTGAGCTGTTTCAAACGATTCTATTATATAATTACAATAAATAAGCGGAGGTGATGTATCAATATATAACCGCACGCTTTTTACTGGCTCAATATTTTTAGAGAGGTCCTCTGAAAAATAAAGAAGATCATAAACTGCAGATGGCATACTTGTTGTTATTGTTTGAAGATTACTCATACCTTGAATATTAGGGTAATCACATGAAGGACGAATAGATGGAGGAGTTGTAAGTATATTCCTTGTGTTTCCTTCCCTTAAAGGATTAACTGAACTAACGTAGTTTAGACAAAAATATGTTGTTGTATTCCCACTATAATAATCATCAGATACAAAATACTCAACATTAAAGTTTTCTCCTGCACCATATATTGGATAAATATATCCATCAGTAGCGTTTCTCAATATTATTGTTGTATTAGGTGGGGTATTGTCATGAATACATTTTATTGGGTCTGTATTATAAGCACAATCATTCAAAAAATTTTGATCAGCATCTTTAATACATTTCAAGACAGAGTCCCATTTACAGGTTCCAAAACCAAAATAATCATTACTTCTTGTTATAAACTGGTTTGTCCCAGAAACTTTTTTACGATTATTCCAAGAGACATCTATCAACGACTCTTTTCTTCCAATACTAGGAACATGATTAATACAATCAGCTTCTGTGTCAAATTCTTTGCACCCCATAATTTTTTTATGAACACAACTTTGACCAGGCAAAACACCACTACCATCTCTGTTATAATAGCAATTACCATACAATTTACATAATTCAGTATTACACCCACCAAATAATTCATTACATTTTGAACAATTCTGAAGAGCCTCATTAACTGGCCTACAAATACCAATACCGAGTTCTGTGTCTTGGCCAATAGTTTGCCCTAATGGTGCCCATTCACATACAGCAGGGTTTGTAGTAAACTTATTACAAGGATCATTTAAACAACTTTCTTTTGATTTATAATCATAGCATGTTGTTACGTTCGTGCAGTATTCGTATTTATTTGTATTAGTAAATGTTTTTTCAAGGTAGCATATATTATAAACACTCATATCTGAATCTCCCATATCTTTACAGTTTACAGAGTCATAAATATCATCAGAACCTGCATAATAATAATCAACAAAAAAATTCAAGTATGCAAACATACCATAAATTCCGTTACATTTATCACAGGGACCTTGATAAGCACATTGTGCCTCGGGAGGATCTGCTACATTCATTATACAAATTGTGTCAGTGCCACAAGGCAAACTTACTCTCCTATTTGACTCATCACATCTTCCTATAGTGTTATGATCTATACAAAAACTAGTTTGATTTGAATTATAACAATAATCATCTCCTGTTGTTAAACATTTTGTATTTGACTCATTTGACTCTCTTCCATTATTAAAGACTGCAGTAATGTTGTAACAATATTCAGTATTACTTAGAATATCGTTAGTATCTATATAATTATTATAGTATACTGGAATTTGTGTTAGCCTGCCGTTGTATTTCTTATTTATAATAAAATGATCTAAACAATTGCCTCCATTAAATTCCCAGTTTAATCTTAATGCCCTTGTTCTGTTTAGGTGAGAAATATTTTTTAGTACAGGAACTGATTGTTCACAAGTATTTGGGCAGATTCTTGTTCCTGCACAATCAATTGCACAATAAGGATTACATTCATTATAATCAGGAAGTATTTGACATGTATTATCACCACAGTAAGGATTTGACCTACAATGACATTGTCCTAACTCTCCTTTTGGTATACACAAATCTCTTGGACATGTATTTTGTGGAGGCCCTGGCCAAAAATCTGTTCCATTAAGATAACACTCTTCTCCTTGATCGTGATCATTAATACTTCTACAGAATGAATCGTCAGAAATTACGCAATTAATTACATCTATACTTGGAGGACCGTTACAAGTCAAGTCTATACAGGTTCTTATTTGATAACCCGTGCCACCGCCATAATTATTACATTGAGAAATTGTGCAATCTCCATAAACTGAATTGCAAGGACTTGAACAGTTAAGTATTATATCAAGTACTATATTTTCATTATTTATTAAAACATAACTTGTATTTTGCAAACAGCTTTCTCGGGTTGTGATTATTGTATAGGGAATTATTCTATTAACAAACCCAGTAAGTGTATATTCTCCTGATGTACTTGTAACAACACTCGGCCCGCCACTTATACCTATTGTAGCTCCTTCTAGAGCATGACCAAATGTTCCATTATAAACATGACCACTTACAGTATATCGAGTTTGTATTCTTCTTTGACAAAAATTCAAACAACTATCAATTGCTTCAGGATAGTCATTAATATAAAAAAATTCCCAAATATTGTTGTTTGGACATATGAACCTATAAATATTAGAATTCTGACCACTGTAAGAGTCGGGTGGATTACAGCAACATCCCAGATTACAAGAAGGAATTTGATTACAATCAGTGTCATAATATTGGCCTCCTGCCCCAATACATTGTTGTTGCATAATACTAGAATCACATCTTTGACTATGTATGATGCAGCAGCTCGCACTTACAGAGACAGATAGTGATATTAATGCAAAAAAGAATATAGATAAAACTAAGAATATACTTAACAACCTTGCTTTATTTTCTAACATCTTTTCACAATATTTTTTTATATTTCACTTTTATTCTTACTATTTATTTATTTTTACTATTTTATTATTAATGGCTTGTTAGTATCCTACTTTTAAATTATTAATTTTATTTTTTATTATGTTGTGTTTTTTCTTATTTCATTTTATATTATTATTTTTATTATTAATTATATTAAAATATTATTATATTAAAAATTATACTAAAAATTATGTTTCATATATAAATAGTTTGCTGTTTAGAGATATGCGTAATAGACACACCAATCGGGTGTATATGACTCAAACACGGATTTATTAAGGACAAACCCAACCAATATTTGGATTACATTGAATACTATTGCAATCATTAATATCCTCAAAAAGAGTGCATTGACCAGTTGCATCACAGCTCTGAGTTCCGTAATAACATATATTACCGTTCACGGTTCCAGCTAGAGGGCAGTAATCTCTATTTTGCTGAAACTGTGACGGCGTACATATTTCTTTATAGCAGTAATTGTTAACTAAACATATTGGATTAGATTGAGTGCAAAAAGTTGTGTGAGTTGTAAATGTACAAGAATTATAATTACAATAGTTCTCACAAATATTTTGATTCCATCTAACGTCATTTGTTCTATCATCACATTGTGCATTACACACAGGGGCTCCTTCAATATCTTCTCGTTCATTTGGAATCCCGTCTGAACAGTGCAATGTATTAATAATAGGTCTATTACATAAACCAGTATTACATCCTGCTTTTGCAACAAAGACCCCTCCCTCTCCATAAACATTTTGTGATGAACATGCATATGCCTCATTACATATTCCATCTGCTTGTTCACCACCCCCTGCATTAAAGCCAAATATCTGTTCAAATGTTTGAGCACTGTGTTGATTTTGATAATAAACACACATAACTTGCTGCGGTTGGGGATCTGTGGGAGGTCCCATACATCTTTCTGCTCCGGGATTTATATTGTCATAATCCGGACAAACTGTTTCAAGAGTTCTTATTTCTTGAGCATCACCATTACAAATATTTCCTCTTTCACCATCACATTTTCTTGTAAATTCTCTTCTAAAAACATCATTAACTGCATTTGTTTCTGATATTCCTTGCAAATTAAAATTAATTGGATGACCGAAAGGAATTATATCGCTAAAATCATTCATCTGTCCCCACTCAATTTTATTATAACAAATAGTTGTTGATGGAGCAAGAGACCAAGTACTGGGTTCATCCATCTCACCCATACAGCAAGAATGATTAGCCATCCATGCATCTGTTGTGTTATATGGAAATGCGAAAGAGTTATTTCTGTGAGGCAAACAATGTTTTACATCAAGTTCTAGTATTGCGGGAGTGCTATATCTAGTGGGATTTGTTGCTCTAACAATTAAAGAAATATTATGTTTTTGAGGTATAGAAAAATTTAATGGACGGATATTTAATATATCGAATGTTTCACCTGGGATTGTTAAAAAAGGAATGGTTGTATTATAATAAAAAACTTGAAGTAGTATATCGAGTAGTGATGTGGTTCCATTCCAAAAATAAGTATTTATCTCTCCTCCGAATTGAACTCTTGAATTAATTGCGTTAAAAAAATATGGATCTTCAACAGAAGCAAATTCATCAGGAATATCATTATAAAGATTAGAACCGTTTATTTTAGCAATTGGCAAGTCAAATATTAGAATTTTAACGGTTTGAAAATCAAGTAATCCTTCATCATCCCAAGCAGATATATTAACTTCATGATATCCTATATCTGAGCTATTTGTTTTGTAACTTGCACTAATATTTGTTTGCAAAAACAAACTAGACCTCGTCCAATTTTTTTGTTGAGTGTTATAATGTATCATGCATCTTGAAATATTTTCCAAACTTGTGTCTTGACAACTATTATCAAAAAGATCATCATAATCCTCTTTCCATCCCGAATAATTATACTTTATGGCGTCTTCATCAGGATCAGATGCATTCGGATAAAAATATATTGTCTGATTTTCAATTATCTGCAAATCTATAAATCTTGTTTGTAAATCGTTTTGGTGAATATAGTCAAGAGCTGGTCTTCTGTTTTTTATTGAAAATTGAAACAAGTATGGCTTTCCCCGCATCATCGACAAATTATCTGTAATTACAATTACATCATCAAACCTTGTGTTCGGATTATTTGGCTGAACATTGTTATAAAATTTTATGTTAAAATTTGTATCCCAAGAATTCAGTGTCCAATACTCCTTAGTTTTGTTAAAATATATATCACTAACATCCTTCTGAATCAATTCAAAAACATAATTGTAAATATTTATTATTCTAATATTTGAATCATAACTGAAAGAATGATATCTTAGAAAAGGTTTTCCTTTCACTATCACTTCAAATGGAAATTCAACTTTAACATTAAATCCTGATTTTCCAAAAGTTACTGTTGTATTTATATTCTCTTTAAGAGTAATATTTTCAACGTAATAAGAATAATGAGAAAAATTAATACAGCTCGGGAGTTTTTTATTAATATAGTCTTCCAATTGCTCTTGAATGCTGATTTGACCTATGCCAGAATATGTCTGATAATCGCAGCTAATGTTTAAAGATGCAAAATTACTAACACCAATTCTGTTGGATCCTAGTCTATTACATAATTTTGTAATATTATTTAATCCAAAAAAACCTCCAGGAGTAGTATAATAGTTGCATTCACTTCTAATATAATGTGGTCTAAGATTGACAAAATAGCTATACTCTAAAGGATATTCTGGTGGATATAGTTTTACTAGTGGACAAAGAGTGTTGGGTATTACTCCATAAGAAACATCATAAGAATTGTTTGAGGTATTAAAAACCAAATAATTTACTCCGAGTATTCCTTTTTCAAATAACCCTTGTTGCTCAGATGTATTATAAATTCTTCCTCCTTGCTCCCCGAGTAATATCAATCCTTCATTTGTAGTAATTTCAAGACAGTCTGTAACATACTTCTGTAAAGAAGATTGCAAAATAAATTCTGAGAGCGCCTTGTCTGCCAAAACAATATTTCTATTAGATTGAAGTAGTAACTTTGCATAAAACATAAAACCAAATACAAATATTATAACTATAACTAGCAAAATAAATATAGTAAACTGCCCTCTTTTTTGCATAACATATATTATCGGGAGAATATTATTTATAAAATTATTGTTAAAACAAAAATTTTCAAAAAATTTTAATTAATAAAATTAATAATGTATAATATTTTTAAATTCCTTTCTGATAATTAATTTGAAAAGATTATATGACAATAACAGTTTTATTTTTTTAAGATTTGTCTTTTTTAGGTTTTTCTTTTTTTTCATTTTTTGCTTTTTTTTTCTGTTCTACCACAGATTTCTTTTTAGTATTTAAATCAAATATTTTTTCTTTAGTCTTTCTTTGATGAATAGGTCTGCTTGTTTTCTGTTTTGGCTTTTTGTCAACAATATCTAAACCCAACTCTTTAAAGACTTTCACAACATCAGAATGTGATGCGCCTTTCTTGATATCAACAACATCTGCTAAAGGTTCCAAATGCTTAACATTAACTTTTTTTCTTCGCGTAAGCCCATCAATTAGCACATAATTAGAATCAATTTTGTCAATAATAACACATTTTTTATTGCTATCCCTTCCTGCAATTTTTACACACAATCTTCCTACTTCCATCATTTTAGTCACCTCTCCTCTCAGAAATGCATTCGTCGCCGAGATGCAAAAGAGGATATTAATTTAACTTTAATTTATTTGTCTAGCGTAACTCTTAATTGTTTCTCTTGAACATGAACTACACAACACGCCACCGTAGGGCCTTTCAGGTCTTTTTTTAGTTTTTGGCATGTTATGCATTTTATAAGGTCTTTCACGCGGAACTCCCTTAAGCACAGCACCACAATTAGCACAATGAGCTATTTTAGGCTTTCTTTTTAAGTATCTTGCTACAGTACTTTTTGTAACTCTTACTTTAACTCGTCTATAACTTCTTGATCTTAAACTTGGTCTTACCATAGACGTGAGAAATTGGCGGGTGTTTATAAAGTTTATGGGATGGTTAGTTTGAATATTTACTTTATTCCTTTATTTATTCTAATAATTTAGAAAAAATAACATAGAATCTGGTAAAGGCTCACAATACAAAAATAAAAATAATTAATATACTTTCATAATCTTTCTTAAGCCAATACTCATTAATATTGAAAAAATAATATAAACCCATATCCAAGACAATCTCCCAATAACAGGAACTCCTTCAAAAGGTTTTATTTCTTTATTTCCAATAATTATTTTTTTGAATTCTTTAGTTTTGTCATTAACTGCCAAAACTGGCTGTTCATATTTTCTCAAAGAAGAAATTACTAATTTTTTATCATATGTGTTGTTCTTGTATATAAATGTCAGCACATAACTTCCTTCCTCTCCACTCAAAACCCAGTCAGCTTTGGTGTTGTCAACAATATTTTTCGTTTTTTTATCTATTTTAAGGGGAGGATTTGACTCAAGAGTTACAGTAGGTTGTGTTGCTCTATCAAAAATCGCGGTCACATTAAATTCTGTGTTTGGTAGTATTTGTTCATATGCAATATGGCTGTTAAGCCAAGCAAATAAAATAATAATTGGCAGAAATGTATAAAGAGTGCTCTTAAATGAATGTTTCATATACTTAAAATTTACTTCCATTGACTTTTTTTGAATCTCCATAAGCTTCTTTGTGTTGTTTTTCGCTTCCCTCATCTCTTTTTGATACTTACTGAGCTGCTCCTTAAGTCTCTTCATTTCTTTTTGATCAGTTGTATACTTATAAACAAGTATAATTACAAAATTAATTACAAAACAAATTAGAAATATAGCTAAACCTGGATGAATGTGCCACAAAAAAAAGTTGTCGAGTACCATGTTTATTTTATCGGTTATTTTTATTTTATTTTAACTTGTATTTATAAATGTGATCAACAAATATGTATCCATTAAAAATATGTATTCATAAGTAAATAATTTAATTTATTATTTGCAGAGACAAGAGTTAGCCTCCCATGAATTTTCTCATCATTGGATTCATATCCATCAAGTGTTGACGAGCAATATCTTCATATAATCTGTAAATTATCATAACAGTTAGCAATATTCCAGTTCCTCTAGACAGTGCTCCTAATAAGTCCGCAGTTGCTGCAAGTAATCCCACGGCTATTGCACCCATCACTGTTAGTGGCCAGATGTATCTGTTTAAATGCCTTTCAAGAACTCTTTCATCTCTTCTGAATCCTGGCATTTGCCAACCATAACTCATCATCTGTTTTGCTTGGCTTTTCGCATCTAATCCTGCACTCTGAACCCAAAAAATACTGAAAATAATAGAACCTACAATCATAACAAGGAGGTAAAGGAATACATAACCAATTAATGACCAAGTAACAGTGCCTGTTATTATACTTTTTAAAAGCTCAACTCCTTGCAACCATTGTAATGACTGAGCATTTGCTCCAAACAGAGTTGCAAATAATTGCACATTGGCCAATAAGGCCGCGATAAGAATTACTGGAATATTACTTGTATAAATAAAATTCAGCGGCCATCTTACTCCATGACCTCTTATCCTGCCATAACTAAGGGGTATTTCAACTTTCATTGATTGAGCATAAATTGAAATAGCAAATATTAAGGCAGTTGCGAGTATTGATGCTACTGCTAAAAGAAATAACTGTGGACTTCCTCCAACTAGACCCATATACATCTCCCATAATCTTCCTGCAGCATTCTCTACTCCTCCAAACGGCTGACCAAAAGCACCTGTATTTGCAAGAGGAGACAATAGCTTAATGAATATTTCTTGACTAACCCCCGCAGCAATAAATAAACTAATACCCGACCCAAACCCCCATTTGCTTACTACCTCATCCATAAATAAAACAATAAGGCCTCCTATTGTTAGTTGAACTATTAAAATAAGTTGTAAGGAAAAATATAGGCTTGAGCCTCGCGTAACCACACCCCCTAGTGCACCATCGGGACTTAATCCCCCCATGAAAACATAGATTCCTGCTTCAAGAATAATAAAAAATATTGACATTAATTTTTGTAATCCTTGAAATTTTGCTCTTTCATCAGGTTTAGTTAGATCGAATTTTAACATACCTGTTCCGTTTAATAATTGCAACACAATGCCTGCTGTAACAATTGGACCTATTCCTAAACTAACTAAGCTACCAAAACTTGCTCCGAGTATTATTGACAAGTACTGGAATTGTGCAAGAGAATTAGTACCTAACCCAAATAAAGGTATTGTTCCCATTATAAAAAATAAAATAAGAATAATAAGTGTCCATGTTAGTTTTGTCTTGAACTGAAGCCTTTTCTGAGTGGGACCGGCAACTTCAGGAAGATTTGTAAGGAATGATGTGAATGACATTTTTTATATTTTTATAAATGTTTTTTAATATTTATATCTCTTTTTTTTAAAAAAAAAATCTTCTTTTTAATAAATTATATTTTTAATAAAAATTATATTTTTAATAAATTTAATAAATATCATTTTTGTAGTGCCACCTTAATTATCTATAATCAGTATTATTCTTCTTTAATTCTTCTTTAGCATCGCCTTGTTCCATCTCAGTTTTTTCTTTTTTTTCAGTCTTAATTTTGTTCTTATCTTTTTTCTTTTTTAAAATATTTACTTCCCCACCAGCACTCTGAATTTTCTCTAAAGAAGTTTTTGACGCTTCATTACAAGTTATTTTGAATTTTTTCTTAGTATACCCTATTCCTAAAAGTTTATCGGCTTTAATATCATTTAAATTGATTATAAAAAAATCATTTTCTTTTTTTGCCTTTCCTTCTTGGACGTATTTTTCAATTTTTTTATCGAGCATAAAAATATTTATAGTTTTACTTACTTTATTTTCTCTTTGATTTGTGCTAATAAATCCGTGTTTTCCAAAATATTTATTGTTGTGCCAGTATGAAGGCTTTTTAGCACCTGCACTGCCAGAATTACCTGCTCCGCCATGATGCCCTGCTCCTCTATGCTTTTTATGACTACCCCATCCGTGGCTTCTGCCTCCGAGCAATCTTCTGTGTTTTTTTCTTTTAATAAAAACCATTTTTTTACTACCTTCCTTTTTTTTAAATTTTAACATAAAATTCAAAAGGATTAAATAAACAGTATTAAATCATTCTTTTTATTAAATCATTAATTTTTTCTCCTCTATAGCCTAGAGCTCCTTTTTGTGTGAATGATTTTTTTGTTCCCTTTCTTTCATATCCCCCTATTGGAGGGTGCAATCTAAAAGTTTTTTTGATTTTTCCTTCACTGTTTTTTTCCCCTCTTTTTTCAATTAATAATTTATATGTTTCATCATTAATTTCTCCAAATGTAACAAAATCCTTTACTTTTTCAACCATACCCATATTCGAGGGAATGCTGTCGAGAATAACACAATTGTGTTTTTTGTATAAACCCATCAGTTTAAATGTATCCCTTATAACATTTCTAATTCTTACATCTCCCCTAATCCTTATAATTGCTATTTTCTTTATCCTTTTCTGCTTAATAGCATTTAAAACATTACTCTTTTCAAGATTTTTGTTTATCACAATATTTGATTTCATTATTTCACCAAAAAAATCATTATTTAGATTATTATTTTATATTATTATTCGAGTTAATATGATTTTATGATTATTTAATTTATTCTACTATTGCTGTATTCATGTGCTTATCACCTGAATGAATAGCTAATTGTGTAATGTGTTTTTGCTGTATCTTGGTTGTTGATAATCTTCTCAATGCCTGCTCCAATGCTTTAATTAGGTTTATCTTGTTTCTTGTCTGGCCTTTTGTTTTTGACCACACATCTTTTATACCCGCAAGCTTTAAAACCTTTGCAACCTCTTTTTCACAGACAAGACCTTTACCTTTAGGAGCAGGGATTAAAGTAATCTGAACAGAGCCACATTTACCAGTTACAGTGAATGGAACTGAATGAGGCTCATTGCTTGTTGATTGCCAACTCCCGCTACCCCTAATTATTTTAAAAATATTAAGTTTGGCATTTCTTAATGCTTTCTCTCTTGCAGGGACTGTTTCCTTTGAGTGACCAATACCTATACCAATGTATCCATTGCTATTACCAATAACCGCCATTGCTGTAAATTTTATCTTATTGCCTTCACTGGTTTTTTTCTGTGTTTGCCTAAAAACTCGTCTTTGCCCTCCTCCAAACTTGCCTTTTGATTGACCAATCAATAATAATTCTGATTCTATATTTGGGAGTAGTTTTTCTGTAATTTCTGGCTCCATAATTATCCTTCCATCATCAAGAATCTGATCAATATCATTAATTAATCCTTCTTTTACTCTTTTACCTAACTCTGTTTTAGGTTGCCAATTATCCAGTGAAGAACTGAATTTTTCTTTCTCAATTACTTCCCCTGGTTCTTCTACAAATGTTTCCTCTTCTTCCTTTATATCATTTTTCATGTCTATTCACTCAGTATCTTTTTCTTTATATCTTCAAAAGATTTTGAAATATCATTAATATCAATATTTTGCTTTTTATGTCTTGAAAACTGTTTTTCATTTTTGTTTATTGTAGCATATTTTTTAATATGCTCTCCTACCAATCTTTCCTGACTTGGAAAAATCGAGGAATCACAAGGAACATTCAGTTTTGCATCAACAGCGCCTTTTATGACTGCATAAATTTTTGATCCTTTTACAGGTGTACGAAAACCTATATCAGGGATTACATTATCGATTTTTTTTGATAGTGCCTTTTTGCCTATTAAAAGACCTGTCAAATATGCAGCAGGAATATTTGATAAAGAATAATTCCAACCTTTTTTTCTTAGATCACTTGAAGTTACATTCAGAATAACAGTATCTCCTTGGGAAGAGTAATTAGTGATTTGCGACACAATTCTTTTATTTGAGATTCTTATAACTAATCTAGGAATTCTACTTTTCAATAAGTTTAGTCTTTTCCTATAATTAGTTTTTCCTTTTATTTTTCTCCTAAACGAAATTCTTTTCTTTTTATATGACACCATAATTTTACTCCGTGAATTTTTTAATTTTCAAAAGATGTATCTTCGTTTTTTGACATTTTCAAAATGTCTGCTTTTTTTAACTTTTTTTTGGATTCCTTTTGCCCGGATTCTGTTGTTTCTGTAATTTTTTTCTTTATCTTTTTTTCTGTTTCAGCAGTCAGAGTATCCTTATTTGATTCTACATAAATTTTAATGTGTCTGGCGCTTCTGAAAAATCCACCTTTTGATTTAACAATAAGATTCTTAAATGCTGTATTTGATATGTGTCTTTTATGCTTTAAAACTTTTAGCAGATTCCTCTGAGCCCTGATTTTGTTAATCCACATTCTTTTTTTGGGGGCTCTTGCTGTTTTTTTGCCTTTTTTTGAACCTGGACCCTGTCTAAGTCCTTTACTCTTTTGTCTTTGAATTTTTCTTGCTCTAACCCTTGATGTATGAACTATTGGCATCTTAACAATTGCGTGATCAAGTACTAATCTTCGAATATCTGCCTTTGTTATAGCTTCTTTTATCTCATCGAGTCTATCAGGATCAAAATGAATGTGTTTTGGCGAACAATTAAATATACTGCTTGCAAGCCTTTTTTGAACATTGAGTTTCATATTATCAGCTCTTTTCTCAGTCCTTCGTAATTAAAATTTTATCTTTCTCCTTTTTTTCTTTTTCCTTTTTTTCCTCTTCACTCAGCCCTTTATCCTCTTTAATTTCTTCTTTCGACTTCTTAACTTTTTCTTCGATAGATTTTTTCTTTTTCTTTTCTTCTTCTATTTTTTTCTTTTCCTCTTTTGACTTTAATAAAGATTCATACTTTGTCTTTATTTTATCTAATGATGGTATTGTAGTTATTCCGTTCTCTTTTGCTTTTTCTGCGATAATCAATTTTTTTCTTAAACTAACTGATTTTGAAATGATTGCAATATTATCTTTTGAAAGATCAGTCAAATCATTAATATTATAAACATTCGCCATTAACAAACCAGTATTGTTTCTATTTCTCAATTCTTTCGGTGTTCTATAACCAGATCTTACTTTTTTTGCATAGCCTCTAAAGTTATGCTTGATTTTTGAGTGATGACCCCTCGGCTTTCTCCAGCCGGTTCTTCTAACTTCTTTTTTCTTGAAACCGTCCTGCCTCTTAAATTTTGGCATCTTTTTTTTCATTTTTCTTTTTAATTCCAAAAGTTCTTTGTTGATCATTTTCAGCATAATTTTTTATTCTTCGATTTTTTTTCCGTCTTTTTCAATAATATAAATTCCGTCTTGGAATCTTCTTCTGTCAAATCCTGTCCTTCGTGTTAGCTGTTCTATTGTCGCAGCAACTTGGCCTGCTTCTTCTTTACTTATAGATTCAACAACAATCTCATTACCATTAATTGATATTTTTGCATCACAATTAATCATAACTCTTCTCGGAATTGTTTCTCCAAAAAAATTCTTTACTTCAAATACGTTATTCTTATATGTTACAGTCATCGGAAAATGGCCTGAACAAATTTTCAACTTATAAATATGCCCTCGAGTAACCCCTTTCACCATATTTTTCAGGTGAGCAACATAACTGTATATTATCTTTTTTTCTCTCTTCGTTGCATTCTTAAAAGAAAATACAACACTTGAATTATCTATAGCTATATTCAATCTTGGATGAAAAATCTTTCTCTTTATTTCTCCTTTTGGACCCTTTATAGTGAGAATGTAATCTTTATAATTACAACTAACTTTTTCTGGAAGTTCTATTTTCGCTGATAATAATTCTTGCTTCATTTTTCAATCTGATTTTGTATATGATTACAATATCAATTAAATAATATTTAATTAATAACAGTAAGCTAAAAGTTTTCCCCCAATATTCTCTTTTTTTGCATCAATATGAGTCATTATTCCTTTAGGCGTTGAGACAATAAGTATTCCAAAATTCTTAGCAGGTAAATACCTTTTCTCAAACTTTTCATAAGTGTCTTTCTTCACTGAAAACCTTGGTTTAATTACTCCTATATCATTAATATTTCCAATTATATGTATGTTTAGCCACTTTGCTTTACCATCATCAATTTCACTAAATTCACCAATATAGAGATTGTCTTGCAAAATTTTAAGCACTCTTCTGATTATTGAAGAGTTGTATTTTGTGATCAACTCTTGTTTTCCCTTATTCTCATAATTTTTTATGTGTGACAAAACATTTGCTAGCGGATCATTTAAAACCATTTTTTGTTCCCCATTATGTTTATTTGTTATGATTTTTTATTGGATTGATTAGGAATTACGAAAATTTCTTAAACCCTATCTTTGTTGCAACCTCCCTGAAGCATTGCCTACAGAGATGAATACCGTACTTGGAAACATGAGCTCCAGCTTTCAAACAACGTTTACATCTCTTTACATTTGATCCATATTTTCTTTTTTTAGGAACATTAAACTTATTGTATCTAGCAACTTTTCCAGGTTTATGCCGTATCTGATTCAATATTTTTGAATAATGGCTATATGTCATTTTATAATTAGTCCTCCGTTGCATTAGTATTATTTGTGTTATGATTGTACAATTATTATACTATAATTACTTTATAATATTAATATATAATTATATCAAAATAATTAATATTATATCAAAAGCATCATAAATCTTTATTTATTCCTCCTCTATTTTCAAGTTAAATTCCTTTATAAAATAATCCATAGCTTCCTGCTTTGATATCTTGTGCTTATAAGGAATTTTTTTCTTTTCAATTTTCCTTCTCTTGATTCTAAATCCTGGCCTTTCAAGAGTAAGCGATACCTCAAATCCCATTATACCAATTTCAGGATCATATTTCACACCCGGAATATCAATATACTCGTGTAAACCAAAGCTCACATTTCCATTATCATCAAAATTATTTGGAGTTAGTTTGTTATCTTTTGCCATTAACAATCTTTTGATTAGTTCATTAGGATTTTTTCTGAGAGTAAGCTTACAACCAACAGGTAATCCGGGCCTTAAACCCCATCCGGCAATTCTTTTTTGAGTAATTGTTTTTATTGGCGATTTTCCTGTAATATTCTTTATGAGCTTTATTCCCTTATCTAATCTTGACTGATCTTTTCCTGCCCCGAAATTCAGAGTGAGTTTTTCAATTCGAATAGTTCTCATCGTGTTTTCCATTTTAAATTTTCTAAACTTTAGTGAATTTCATTAATAATTACTCAATTGTTGTTTATTTTATTTATTAGTGTTGTATTAGCTTTTATCATTTTTAGTTTAAATCATTTCATTAGTATTTTTATTTTCATTAGCTTAATGTTATCAGTGGCTTGTCTTCCCCTACAACAATTGCGAAATTTTTATCTGTCTGAAATTTTTCTTCATTAATTTTAAATAAAAGGTTTTTTCCTTCTATCTTCTCAATAGTTGCGATGTTGCCTGTGAATTTCCCTTTATACAACAATATTGTTTTTCCTTTTTCCATTTTAAGTACTGATTTTATCTTTTGCTCTGGAAGTTCAAACAATACACTATCTCCTACTGAATAATTCTTACCGTTCTCCACAATAATATTTCTCCCATCAAGAGTACCCAACTGGGTTTTTCCCTTATTCTGAGTCTTATTTACTATCTTAGATATCTTTAAAACTGAATCCTTCTCGTCAGTTTTCTTAAAGCATAATTTTCCTTTCTTGTCAAATAACATTCTATAATATATATTCTGTTTGGGTATGGAGAGAGTATCCAAAAAACCAATCTGAGATTTTAAATCCTTTTTTCTTCTCCAATCAACAAACACTTCTTGTGTATTCAATAAAAACACAACTTCTCTCCTATTGTTTGCAAGACCTAACTGCCTAATAGCTAAACCGAGGGGCATAGCCATACTGAACGAATGAGGACCCGGGTTTGGTCTTGTAACAAATTTTTTGTCCTTTCTTAATAATTTCCACTGCTTAGGTGCATTTATTCTCTTCAGATGTGCTTTTGTCATTTTATTTTTGTTTTTCAGTTTTTGATTTTTGTTTTAATTGAATTCGATTTATTCTCTTTTTGTCATTAAGATTTAATTCAGTAATTATAACATTTGAAGGATCTATTGGATAAAATGCTTTTGAGCCATCCTTTTTGCTTAGCTCTGCTTTTCCAATATATATTTTAGTGTGTTTTGTGTCAACTCTTTCAACTTTACCTTCTATTCCTTTGAATTGACCTCTCAATATTTTCACCTTATCACCGTTTACAACGCGTATAGATCTTCTATTATATTTTTTCCTTAACTCTCTAGACAAATGTGAATTCATAAATTTGCCCTTAATATGGATTGGAGCATTATATCTGTACTTTCTTTGTTTTCGAGGCTGAATGCTCGATTTCCAATGTTTTGAAAATTCTTTTTTCATTTTATTTTCTGATTTATTATTTTCCTAATTTTTTAAATTACAATACTTGCCAATTTGGCAATTGCAGGCCATCTCTCGACAACCTCTTTTGCTATTGGACCCTTAATCATTGTTCCTTTAGGGTTTCCCTTTTCATCTTTTAATATAACAACTCCGTTCTCTTCAAACTTTATTCTTGTTCCATCTGTTCGCCTATACTCTTTTTTTTGTCGAACAACAACAGCATAAAAAACCTGTTTTCTCATATCTGGCTTTCCTTTTTTTACAGCAACAGTTATCAGATCAGAAATTCCTGCTGCAGGATTTCTGCCTTTTTTTGTTTTTTGACCAATAACTGAAACTATCTTCACAGTCTTTGCTCCTGAGTTGTCAGCGGTGTCAACCCATGCACCAACAGGCAATCCTCTTGTTATCGTCGCTTTAAGAGCTTTCATTTTAACTATTTACTTAATTATTCTGCTTTTTTAGCGTGTTTTGAATTTCTATTACAACAAAATTTTTTGTTTTGGACAAAGGTCTTGTTTCCATGATTGTCACAATATCTCCTGTTTTTGCATTTATACATGCAGGATTGTGAGCCTTGATTTTTTTTGTTTTTATAGCATATCTCTCATATTTTTTTATAAATTTCCTGAGTTCCCATTTTATAGTAACTGTTTTATCTGCTTTATCACTAATTACTTCCCCGACAAGTATTCTGCCATGAACCTTTACTGATCCATGAAATGGGCATTTTAAATCCTTACAATCCTTTACAGGTATTTGCACATTAATTCCTATATTTTTTTTATTATTTTCTTTTTTCATTTTTTATTATATTTTTATAATTTCTTAATCCTATCCTCGCTTCGCATTATTATGTTGTTTCCTTTTATTGTGATTTTGTCTATAAGGAATGTGTTGTTTTTTTTCATTATTGTAATAATTTTTTCTCCTTGTTTTCTAATCTTGAACGTATTTTTTGTTTCGTCAATAATGGTTCCACTTACACCAATCATTGATTTGTTTTTTGAATTAATTATCTCGATTTTTTTGCCTATAAATTCCTCTTTTAGTTTTAAGTTTTTCATACCTTCTTATTCTTACTGATGTTGAAATTCCTGCTCTGGTAAGCGTCACAAGCATTGCTCATCTAATATCAATTGTATCGGGTGCAAAACCAAGCTTTATCAACTCTGGCTTAATCTTATGTAAATGGTCACCTTGGAGTTCAATGAACCCCTCTTTGACAGTGCCACCACACGCCAGTATGTTTTTAAGTTTTTTTGCCACTTCCTTCAAATCGATATCCTTTTTGTCTATTCCTTGAATTACTGTGTATTTTTTACCAAATTTTTTGCTTATTACCTTTGCAGTTATCTTCTGGTTCTCCTTTGTTATGGTTTCCCAGACACCCAGTTCTTTTGGCAGTCCCGTTATCGGGTCTATATCACTCATTTTTTGTTTTTTATTTTATTCTATTTAGTTTTCCTTATTTTAATTGAGTTCTTTTTTGTATTTTTTAATTTGGTTTGTCAATTTTTTATCTTGTCTGATTTTCTTTTTGAGATTTTAATGTAATAAGCCTCGCCATCAATCTTTTTATCTGTCTAATCTGCATTGTGTTTTTTTGTGTTGAACCTGTGGCCGCCTGACCTTTGACTTTGATTAGCTCTGAATTTAAATCGGAAAGTTTCTTACTAATTTCTTGTACTGACAGGTTGTTATAATCTTTTTTTTTCATTTTTAAATTTTAATTGATTGTTTATCTTCTTTAATTATATTTTTAATAAATTAATTATTAATTCAATTAATTTAACTAATTATTTTTATTTGTTTCATCTGATACAACAACATCTTGAGACATGGTTTCTCCCACACTGTTTGTCGTGTTTGATTTGATTTTCTGCTTTTTTGACTCTTTTCTTTCTTTAGCTTCTTTTGGTTCTTTTGATTTTCTTGTTTTTTCTTTAGCAGCCTTAATAATTTTATTCTCTTCATTTTTTATATCTTCAAGATCCTTGTGAGGTTCTGTCTCACTAACTTCCTCTATTTTTTTTTCAATAAATATAATATTATCAGGTAATTTTGTTGTTGCGGGCAATATACTAACCTTTACACCTATTATTCCCGATTTTAATTTTGCAATACTATAAGCCACATCCACTCCAGTTAACGCAATATCGCCACATTTCTTAAGATAACCTTGATAAAATCTCCAAGACTTTGCCCTGCTACTTGGAACCTTGCCACTAATTATTATTTCAACACCTCTTGCACCTGCATTCATTACATCCATCATCGCCTTGTGTCCAATACCCTTAAATCTCATAGTTCCATATCTTTCAAGAGCAGATGCTATTGTTTCTGCAACAATACTGGCATCTAAATTTGGATTTTCAACATCTTTTAACTCGATTTGAGGATTCTCTAGGGCAAAGTTTTCTTTAAGTTCTTTGGTAAGTTTAGCAATATTTGAACCACTCTTTCCGACGATTAAGCCAGGCCTGGATGAATAAATAATAATTTTCTCTCCTATAGGTGTTCTCATCAACTTTGTTTTGCTATGTCCTACCCTTATTAAATGTGAAGTTATGTATTCCTGAATCTGGAATTCTTTCATTTTTTGAGCAACAAATTTTCTTTCTATCATTTTTCTTCTATAGACTCCAACTTATCCTTATTTTATTTATATCTTATTTTCAGCGGGGTTTTTCTTTTCCTCTTTCTTATTTTCCATTGCAGTCTCATCATCTTTTTTTGTATCTTTAATTTTCACGTTTCTAATTTTCTTTTTTTCGAGTTTTTTCTTACCTTTTCTTTCAGATTGTTCTTCTAAATTTTCTTTTTCATCTTTTGGTACAGCAATCTCTTCAACAACAATCTCGAGATTTGTTCTCTTAGCTTTTCTTCTTCGTTGTCTTCCATATTTCCAAGATGTTGCTGCTCTTTGAGGAATTATACTTATTATAAAAAGATTATCTGAATTTAACCCTTTGTTTTGGGCGTTTGATTCAACTGATTTTAGTAATTTTAATATCTCGACTGATGCACTTACTGCATATCTGCCCGGACCTATTCCTGGTTTATGCCCAACACCGTTTGTAAACCGTCTAAAAGGAATGGGTTTCTTCATAGATATTGCTTCTTCTAGGATTTTTTTAGCAACACTTAATCTTTTATTTCTTATAAAATTTGAAATCTCTATGCTCTGCTTTGTGGAAATAGCAATATCTCTAATTACTGCCCTTGCAGTGTTTTCTTTCATTTCTTTGAACGCGTAGTTGTACTTTGACATTTTGATAAACTAATTTTGATTCTCTTTTAGATTAATTTTTCAACATATATCAAATTTTTTAAGTTTTAATATATTATTTATTTTATTATTTATTTCACTGATAAGTTTGAACTCGACTTTGTTGCTCCGATTCCTGGAGCACTGTGCTCGACCTTTTTTCGAGTCATTACGAGCTCACCAAGATACATACCAATCATTTCGGGTAGTATAATAACAGGAACAAACTCCTTGCCGTTGTGAATTTTGATAGTCTTTCCAACCATTCCTGGCAAGACAATCATCTCCCTAAGGTGGGTTTCAACAACATCATTCTTAGCAATTTTTTTAATAAATGCTTTTTTCTCTTCGTTAAATCCTCTCTTGATGCTTCTTCTCTGTCTCGCAGGCAATATTTCTGCAAGCTCTGAAAGACTAAACCTTTTTAATTCATTAAGTGATTTTCCTCTATATGTAAATTCTTTTTTAGCCATTTTGAATTAATAATTTTTCATAGATTTTTTATTTTTTTAACATATAGTATTATTTTTATATATTTGATTATATTTTATAATTGTTTGATAATTGTTGCTTATTATTCTTATATTATTAAATTATAATTAAATTAAATAGATTATATCTCCATAGACATTTTACCTTTTTTTCTTCCTGTTCTTCGCGGTCTAATCATACCAACTTTTCTTCCAGGAGGAGCATTATGAGGAGCAGGTCTTGCTTTGCTCTTTCTTGAAGTCCTTTTATTACCAAATGGATGGTCAACTGCATTCTGTGCACTACCACTTATCATTGGATATCTTTTGTTTCTAGCTCGCATGTAGTGGTACATGTTTCCTGCTTTTAGGAATGGTTTTTCTTTTCTTCCCCCACCCGCAACAACACCTATAGTTGCCCTGCAACTAGGATGAAATATCCTAATTTTTTTTGAAGGTAATAAAACACTTACACCACTATCAGTTCTTTGGGTCACTTTTGCAAATCCCCCACTAGTTCTCACAAATTTTCCACCATCTCCAGGAACTCCTTCAATATTATATATGGGTGTACCTTCTGGAATGTCCTTTAATAAAAGTGTATTACCTGTCTTCAAATCTGCATTCTTGCCGTTGATTATTGTATCTCCAACTTTCATATCTTCATTAGCAATAACAAAACCCTCACTATCATCATCATATTTCACTTGAGCAAGAGGTGCAGAATGTCCTCTGCATCTTATTATATCAATTATATTTCCTGTAGCATCGCCAAACTTAATTTTAGCACTGGCTTTATAATTAAAACTTGGTGCCCTATACGTTGGGCTTCCTTTTCCCCTAGCCTGTTGAATTAAGTTTTTTCCCATTTTATAATATTTACATCATTCCGAGTTTAGTTGCAATATCTATTGCTGGTGTATCATTGCTGAACTTTACATATGCTCTTTTAACTCCCCCCGCATCAATATGTGTGTTTATTTTTGTTATTTTCACCTTAAACTCTTCCTCGATTGCTTTTTTTATGTCATTCTTTGTTGCTTTTTTATCTACAACAAAGACAAGTTTGTTCTCTGACTCCATTAATCTTATGGATTTCTCTGTTGCAAGAGCATATTTTATTATCATTTTGTAATATATTTTATTATCTTATTTTGAATTTTTTTGATTTTCTTCTCAATAAATAATATTTTATGTGTTTTTGTTTTGTGTAGTTTGGAATAAACCATTATTTAATATCTCGATTGCTCCTTTTGTATAAAGAGTTAGTCTTCCGGGTTGAGCTGCGGGAGCAAGCAGGGCAGCATTTAATTCATTTATTTTTACAATATCAACTCCGGGAATGTTGTTACCAAATTTTAGTAGAGGACATTTCTTTGAAACAACAATGAGAGGACCTTTTTTAGTGATGTATTTTCTTCCTCTCATTTTTCCTCTTCCCGCTCTGATTTTGATTTCAGAAACTCTTTTGAGTTCTTCTTGAAAACCAAGACTTTTTAGCGCCTTTAAAAGATCTTTTGTCTTATTAATTTCTTCAAAAGAATTATCAATAATAAACGGAAATTCTTTTGGAATAATATGATTTCTTGCTTTGATATAATCAATATTTATTGAACCAGCTATCGCGCTACATATTGCCTTTCTATTTTCTTTCTTATTAATTTTTTTCTCCCAAATTTTTTCAATATTAGGTGGGTGTGCTCTCCTTCCTCCTCTTGTTTGAGGTGCAAATGCTCCAACCCAATTCATTTGAGAACCTCTTCTAGTTAATATTTTCCGTGGAACTCTTGAAATTCCCTTACCATAACTTCCCCTATAATTTCTTCTCCTTTTTGAAACAAGGGCGCTTGCCTTTTTTCCTGCACGAGGATCTGGAGAATAAGGCTGCCGATTATTGGCATTTAAAGTAAGTACTGCTCTTTTTATTAGATCTGGTCTTATCTCTTCACTAAATTGAATAGGAAGATCTATTTTTCCTGTTTCCTTTTTTTCTTGATCAAAAATAATTAATTTCATTTTTATTATACTTTTTTTATTTACCTTGATTTGACTTTAAGCTAATATACTCAATCGATGGAACTTCAAGAGGCTTTTTTCCCATTATGGATTTTGTTAGTAATATTAGTCTTTTTTTTGGGCCTGAAACAGACCCTTTTATTAAAACATATTCTGATTTTATAAAACCATAATTTACAAATCCGCCTTTTGGATTTATTTCCTCTGGCTTATTTGAAATTTTCATTATCTGCTTATTATAATCTATTCTTTGATGAAACCCTGTTTGCCCTGCATGTGGAACTCTATACATAACATGCCCTTGTCCCGACCAACCTCCTAAAGAACCAGGTCCTCTTTTTGTTTTTTCTGACTTATGAGGTCGTATCTGAATTCCAAATCTTTTTACTGGCCCTTGAAATCCTTTTCCTTTTGTTATTGCACGAGTATCAACTAACTCTCCCTCTTTAAAAACAGAACTCAATGTGATTTCCTTGTTGTGGTGTGCTTTTACAAATTCAAACTTATCCTTATTTGATCCGCCTAAACAAATCTCAAAAAGCTCCGGCTTTTTCTTAAGATGTATTGAAGATGGTGTTGTATAAACTGTGATTGTGATTTTAGAATAATTATCGGGATTTATAGATGAAAAATCAGAAGAAGGATTTGAAAAATGAGACTTTGGAAGATTTGTTTTTCTTAACAAAAACTTATCTGTTTTAAAAAAAATCTCTTTGTCAAGATAAAAGCCGTAAGGGTTTTTTTTATAAAATCTGACACTATTTATCTTTATCGGAGGACACTCAACAATTGTTACTGGAAGTGTAATTTCCTGTCCTTTTGTCAGTGAGTGCTTACCGTTATCGATGATTGTTATGTGAGTCATACCTGCTTTATAACCTGCAAATGCCAATGGCAAAGCATCTTTCGTGTTCTTTGCAAAAGACCATTTTCTTATTCGAGGATACATTCTTTTAGCCCTGACTCTAGGCCAGAATTGCATACTTCCACTCCTCGGATTATTTGGTTTTGGCATCTTTAATTTTTATACAAAACCTCAAAAATTATTTTCAATTTTTGCAGGCTCTGCTTAGTTGATTTCTTTATATATAATATTATATAGTTTATATACTGAGTTTATATAGTTGAGTTGGTTCCTAAAACTAAATTTCGTTATAAGTTATATATTATTTAGTCGCATTTGTGGACAAATATAAAAAGGAATAAGCCTATTAGTGAAATCCTTCTTAGAACTCGCAAGGTTCGGTAATGAAAAAGGATTCTTTTCAGGCCTTATTTTCCTGTACTTTATTAACTATAGTTTATATTTTAATTTACATAAAGTATATTAATATAATTTATATACAATATGCTATCTCGGAGGAATGATGAGGTGTTTATAAATATATCGGTAGTATCCCTGAAATTTACTTATCTAAGCACAATATTTATCTAAATCAAAGAAAAATCAATGAACATACATTTATCAATAGAATTAGTCTTTAGCATCCCCTATCTCAATTTCATATTTTTTAGGTGGTGAATTTTTGTTTTCTTTTTTTTCTTTGTTTGTACTAATAATAGCTTCTGCATCCGCAACTTGATTTTTTTCTGTTTTCTGTTTTCTCCACACCCCACTCATTGTCTTAAATTCTCGAAGTGTCGCTCTAACTCTTTGTACAGGGTTCTTTATTCGTTTATGATTTTCATTATTACAGTAAACACCAAGTGATTTATAATAAGCTTCATTATCACAATTAGGAGGAAGAACTTTTTTTCTATTTTGCTTGTGATAACGTAGCTGTCCAACAACATAATTCTCTCTTAATGGCTCCTTATTTTTTTCATTCCATTGATGAATCCTTTTTTCAATATCTTCGTAACTCCAATTCATACATGACAAAAAATTTATTAATATTAATAAGCCTCTTTTTCTTCCATCTTCTAGACCGTTCAAGATTTTCTTAATACAATCAGGAAAAAATTCTTCAGGAATTTTTTTGCCTATTTCATTAAGATATTGTATTGAATGAAATTTTTTATCTTTTATTTCAAATCTTTTTTCATCTTTTATTTTTGGATTAAAATCAAACGCTTCTCTCAATAACAAGCTTATCTCGCCCTTTACTGCATTCTTCCTGTCAAGAAAAGAAATTATTTGTTTTATATTTTCAGGTCTTGCATCTTCCTTAGTGAAATTCAACAACCTATCAGTGTCAATTGGCAGAGATATAAGACCAGATTTTTCATGAAAGCTGTATGGCATCCTGTACATATGACGCGGACTTATTAAAACAGTATCAATTTCTATGAATGGCTCTGCATTTATTTTGTAATGTATAATTCCTTTTTTTGTCTCTTGAATAATAATGTCTTTTCTTTGCAGTCCTGTTTTTTGCAAAATACTATCAACATTTTTTTCAATTTGAAATATTGCTCTGCTTACTGGTTTTGAAATTAAATATTTTAAGTATAGTGCTATTCTCTTTGGTGCTTCAGGAAACATTTTATTGATTGGAATTTTATTAACAATTTCAGGAAAACACTCAAAAGGCACACCTATATGAAATCCTTTATTTCCTGAAAACTTCACACTAATACTTTTTACTCCATATTTTTGCAAGGCCTTAATTGTGTAATATGCAGCAATCTTGCTGTAATCAAAAACCTTACAATCTATATCTATTATTAAGTCAAATCCTATTCGTAAATCGTCAAGTTCGTGCTTTTTTTGATTTGTTGTTAGCTGAAGAGGGTTTTTCCATAATTCTTCAGAACAGTGAAAACTTAATGCCCCTTGTTTTGCTAGTTCAAGGACGTCATTTTCATATTTCAAAATGTCTGGTCGTTTACCAAATCCTTCATTAAAATGTACTGCAACTTCTTTATTTTTTGAGTGCTCAATCATTGCTGCTCTAACATCTGCTCGTTTATAAAAAGATAAGGTGTTACGAATATCAATATTTATTTCTCCAGTCATAAATAATAAGAAAAAGAAAAGGATTTAAATTGATTGTGAACTTCTAAATATATATTATCTTTGCGTCTGAATAATGCCTTGCGTGATAATAGACATAATAACAAATATTGTTTTTTATAATAGTAATAGACTACATATTTTTTAATACTCTTTATCAGAAAATAGTATAATTTAATTAAGTTTTATCAAAAAATTATTTGTATTAAAATTCTTCAAATATTCTTTTTCCTTCGTCTTTTCTTATGCATAAAAGAACCTTTTTATCCTTATTTATGTAGCTTGCGAGGACCCGCCCAAAGAGTATAATATGATCTCCAGCATCTAGTTGACTTTCTAGACGACATTCAAAATTAATTGTTGCATCAGAAATAAGAGGGGACTTTATTGTTCTTGCAGGCTCTGTTTTTATTTTTGTTGCCTTAAATTTATCTATCTCTGCTCCCTTCATTGTACCAAAAAAATCAAGCTCTGGTTCAAGTTCTTTATTAGGCACAGCCACAATAAATTCTTTACTTTGCGCTATTAGATTGTAAGTATTACCCTCTTTAGCTAAAGAGATTGCAAGCATTCTTGGTTCATTAGAGCATTTCATGAAGCATTTTGTTACTGTACCGTTTGGTTTTCCTTCTTTATCTACAGATATAACAAATACATAAATCTCGGGCTTTAATTTTTCAAATGCTTCTGTAACAGCCACTTCTTCCATTAAAATTAGAAAAAAAAGGATTTATAAAAAACTATCGAAAGTTATAAAATAGGTAAATATAGATTGAGTAATATTTTAATACTAATATTATTATTTTAAATTTGTGAATAAAAAATTACAACAAGAACTGCTTAGAGAAATAAATAAGGCTAAAGATGATTTAACAATTGTAGAAGGAATAAAAGATAAAAAATCTTTAGAAAGTCTTGGTTTTAAGAGAATATTATTAGTAAAAGGTCCTTTATTTCTAATGATAGAAAATATTACAAAATTGAATAAAAAGAACAAAAAAATAAATATCCTTACGGATTTAGACAAAGAAGGTAGACAAATTCATCATATTCTTAAAGATGAATTATGTCGTAGGGGAATAAAGTGCAATGACAGGCTTCGTGAGATTTTGTTCAAGACAGAATTAAGGCAGATTGAGGGATTAAAAAATTATCTAGAAAAAGAAGAATAAAAATTACATAATATAATTCAAATTATCTGAATATTATCTGCAAATATTATATAAAACTCCACAAAACTGTCATTTATTATAACATAGCTGTATTTATGTAAGTAAGTAAAATTCTGTTTTGACATTGAGACAATAATAGCTTCTAAATACTCAACTTTTTTCCAGAAGGTAAATATGAAACACCACTTAACTCTAACCATAATAATTAATTTTATTTTTGTCTTAAATGTGTTAAAATTGATCTTTTAATTCGTACTTAGCGCCAATCCTTGCTCAAATTTCTTATCTTCTTTTTCAAAATCATGAATAAACAAACAGGTTCTTAAAATTTCAGTTTACATTATTCCAAAAATTTGATTTCATAGATTGCGAGAAATATCTTAGATTATAAAAAAGTATTGACTTGATAATCGAAAAAGTATATAATTATTTTCTTTAATTATTTGTTATAAGCATCACTTCATAATCTTCTATATCTGGATATTTTACTCGAAGAAAAAAAAGAAAATTGTCTAGTTCTACTGCAGTCTTAAAGTCAGCAAAAAATGAAAGCTCTGCATTTCCAATATACTCTCTAATCTGTGTCACATTTTTGTTCATTCTAATATATTCTTTTAGCAAATTAATTACAAGAAAAGCAGTATTGTATGTTAGCCTCAACATGAACTTGGGAAAATAGAAACATACCGTGAAAACAAAACAGAAATGCAAAAAATAAATTTTTAATTTCTTGTTTTTTTATTTATTTTAGGATTTTTAAAGTTTCTCACATCGCTTCAAGTCTTTTAATTCTCTCATCGATTGGTGGGTGTGTTGAGAATAAATTATTCAACCAACTTTGCTTATTTCTGAGAGGGTTTTCAATCCAAAGATGAGCCATCCCTTTATTTGCGGTGTCAACTACTTTATCATTGTCATTCTTTATTTTTTTCAACGCATTTGCTAAACCTGGAGGATACCTTGTAAGCAAAGCACCATTCGCATCTGCCAAATATTCTCTTTTTCTTGATATGGCAAGCTTTATCAGCTGTGCAATTATAGGAGCAAGAATTGCGAGAACAATTGCTATAAGAACAAACAGTATACCGAGATTCCCACTGCCCCGATCATTATCCCTCCTACCACCACTCCAAAGAAATGCCCTAAACATAATATCGGACAATAACACTATTACACCTACTAGCACTGCTGCAAGCAGCATAGTTCGAACATCAAAATTTTTTATGTGAGAAATTTCGTGGGCAATAACTCCCTCTAACTCTTGTCTGCTTAGTTTTTTTCTTGCACCCGATGTGATTGTTATTGATGCGTGCTGTGGATCTCTACCTGTCGCAAATGCATTTATTGATTCTTCTTTAATCATATAAATCTTTGGCATTGGAACTCCAGCAGCAATTGATAGTCCTTCAACTGTATTATAATAATATGGATCTTCTTTTCTAGTGATTGGTTTGGCTTTTACAGTAGCTAGTAATATAGAATCCCCTGTATAATAAGCTATCAAAATATAAATTATCGAAAAAATAAAAGCAATTACCAAAAAAGGAATAGCGCCATATAATGAATTTGTAAATCCAAGACCGAAGACAAATGCAAGAACAAGAATGAACAATGTAAAAACAACAAACAACATATAGCTCTTCCATTTATTTGAGCTTATTTGAGAATAAAAATCTGATGCCATTGAATCACCATTTATAATTATTGAAAAAAAAACATGAAAGTAATATAGGATTCTGCGAGCTATAATAAAAAATGAAGTCTGTTTTTCTATGCATACTTTCTTTTAAAATATGCATCTAAAACTGAACTTTAATTGCTTTCCTCTCTTCTTCACTATCTGTCTTGAAAAAGTCCCTTTTAACAAAGTTAAACATTCCTGCGATGATGTTTGTTGGGAACATCTGTATTTTGTTGTTAAAAACGAGGACAGAGTCATTATAAAATTGTCTTGCATATGCAATCTTGCTTTCTGTTCCGCTAAGTTCTTCTTGTAACTGTAAGAAATTTTCATTGGCTTTTAATGTAGGATATGCCTCTGCCACTGCGAACAATGATTTGAGTGCGCCCGCAAGCATTCCATCTGCTTTTGCTTTTTCTGGAATACTTTTTGCATTAGCCATCATATTCCTTGCTTCTGTTACCATCTTAAAAGTTTCTTTTTCGTGTTTTGCATAACCCTTTACTGTTTCAACTAAGTTAGGAATAAGATCAAATCTTCGCTTGAGCTGTACATCAATTTGGCTCCAAGCATTATCAATCCTATTTCGTAATACAACCAAGCTGTTATAAGCTATAATAAGCCACAGGATAAGTATTATAACAACTATCAATATTATTATTCCAATAACCATTTATACCCCCTCCCATAGGTAATTTTATTATAAATATAATTATATAAACATATTAATAAGTATTATATTTTATTTATAATATTTTATGTATATCAATTGAGAGAGAAACCTTATTTATAAATGTTATGAAATAAGTTACTAATGTATTAAAAAATTTGTATAGTTAAAAACTGATTATTTAATTTAGAAATTAGTTATTTGAACAGAGGTCTGAAATATAAATAATTCTAAAAAAATAATCAGATAGCTTTAGTTTAAAGAATTAAGTAAATATTATTGGAGTAACATACACCTCAAGTAATGCAGCAAGAAACAGTAAACCAAGACTTAATAATAACAAATCTGCACTGTCTAATAAAACATGTTCAAATTTTCTTGTTCCAAAATCGTGTCTAATTACTGCAACACTAATTATCCCTCCTGCAAGACCTGCAGTAAAATACGCGAGTATTTCTGGAATTCCGTGGATAGCATACTTAAATAAACCTATAGAAATCACACCAAAATAATGAGAAATCTTGTCAAAACCAAAAACATCTGAAGCTCTTGAAAGTCCTGCCCTTATAAAATTTCCAATAGCCACTCCAATCACAGAAGCATTCCACGCTAAAATAAACATTGCTCCTGCTCCATAAAGAAATGAAAATAGAATACAAAAAACCAGTACCTTCAAATTATTTGAGAATATGTGGGTAAATATTTTTAATGAATCTGCAATTGAAAGACCTGTCACGCCTCCATTAATAGCCTTTATTGTATTACTCTGAGCTTCAAATAATACTCCAACAGTTTCGGATGGAAGCACAACAAACCACAAAGCTGCTGCAAGAAGTATTCCAACGAATAAAAACATAAAACACTCCAGAGCTTTTGCATGCTCCTTTAAAAGAAACTTTTCTTCAAGGTCTTGCAAATCCTTTTTTTCTTCTTCTTTAATAGATTTAATAACTAAAGGGAGACACGCCATTGTTGTAAAAAAAACCATTATCATACTTGCATAACTCTTGAATATCCACATAGCTAAAAGACTTGCAATACTACAATAAAAAAAACCAAGGAAGATGAGTTTATAAGGGTTCTTGGTCATTGTAAATGGATTAACAAGAGATTCAATAACCATACTAATTTCTACTAACAGGGTGTTTATATATTTTGTGCTGAATCTTAATGAAGTACAAAAACTGATTAAACACAAAAACCACAACTTTTTAAAGATGTATAATTTCCTTTTTTAATATGAATTATGAAGAAATGCTTGAACGGGGTAAAAAGAAACTGCCTGATTTTTCAGAAAACACAGAAAGATTCATAATACCACAAGTATCAGGACATTTAGAAGGAAATAAAACAGTTATAAATAATTTTTTTCAGATAGCCAGTGCCATTAATAGAGATCCTGACCATTTATTAAAATATTTATTAAAAGAGCTTGCAACACCTGGCGAATTCAAAAAACAATTATTAGTGTTAGGAAGCAAGGTTCCAAGCCAAAGAATAAATGAAAAGATTGAAAAATATATCCAAGAGTTTGTGATTTGCAAAGAATGCGGGAAGCCAGATACAAAATTGTCTAAGGAAGAAGGAGTATATTTTATAAAGTGTCAAGCTTGCGGTGCAAGACATAGCATTTACTCAAGAATTTAAGATAAAAGAATAAAAAACAAAAAAATAAAATGATTCTTAAAAAACAGTATGCTGATGGTAAAGAGATTTTATCAATAATAGATGATGATTTGCTAGAAAAAAGGTTTGAGGAAGGAAATAAAATTTTGGATTTTAGCTCTGATTTTTATAAGGGTGAAAAAAAGACAAGGCGAGAACTAAAAAAAGAAATAATGTCTGCATACATAATTAATGCCGCGGGTAAAAAAACAATCAGTTTTTTAAGTGAACTAAAACTAATAGACAATAAGAGCATAAAATTCATTAATAAAATTCCATACACTAATTTGTTGTTGATAAAATAATAACAAAATAAATAATAGAATAAATAATTATGTGCCGTTATTCACTTTTTGAGTTCTTCTTCTCCAAACCATTTACCCAACCCTTCTTGCCTTTCAGGATCCTTCCCAAAATAGCTCTCAACCATTCTCTTTGTTAGTTCAAGACTTTGCTGTAAATAAACAGGAACATTAAACTCTTTAGCAATACTTAGACTCGGCTCGAGATACTTTAGTATTGAGCCCTCTGTAATTGTAAAAATTATTCTTCCTTTACACTTGAGACAATTACCGGACAATGGAGGTCTGCGATATTTTTCATTACAATTAACACACCTAAATTGTTGTGTTGAAAACTTTCTGAGATTTCCTCGTATATCCCTCAAAAAATGCTTTTCAATAACAAGTCTTGCAACATCGGTTTCATCAACACATCTTAACCTTTTAGCAAGATCCATCTGCCCTTTTAATTTTTCTTCCATAGTTGGTAATAATTTATATTGAGAACAGAGAACTCCTTGATTAATATCTTCCGTTTCATGTGTATATCCGTATCCTTCAAACTGTTCAGGAGTATTCAAAACATCTGCCAATAACTTAATATTTACCTCCCATGGCATTTTTCCCACCTCACAAGCCTTATAAAATTCAAGAGTGTACTTCCATGCAATATCAACATGAAAAGCCATATCATCTACTTCAGTAGGATTTAATAAATAAGTTAAAACAAGGGGTGCATCCATTGTTGCACCACGAGAATTTGGCAAATAGTGCTTTGAAAAATTTAATAGAGCGTCCATCAATAAAAGCACACAACTCTCATCACCATCAGCATCTCGTCTCATAGCCGCGTGGAATATTGGCTGAGCATAAAATCCTTGGGTTTTGCTAAAACCAATTATCCTACCAACAATACCTGCAGATGTATGTGGTGCGAGCCCAACAATAAGATGTCCTATAAGATCCTCTTTTGTTTTAATATTATAAAATGGTTTTGATTTATATAATGAAACAAGCAAGTCATCAATAAATTTTGTTGTTCTAAAAAGCACAACATCGCAAGGTTCATCAGGAGATTCAACACACGCAGGAAGAATTACATCTTGTGGTTTTAATTCGAGTATCTGATCATTATCATCTAAATTATTTCCATTAATGTCCTTTGTATATCCTAATTTCTTTAATTTTTCAATAGAAACACCTATTTCTTTTGGCTTAAAATGAGTTATTACTAATTCTGAGGCATCATATCTTGTTGTTCCATCTTTATTAACATAAATATCATACTTTGCACGAAGAAATCCTTTTAATAAATGCTCTGGTATGTGTTCTTTGTTACTTGTCCCTCTAACTCCTTTTATTAAATCAGGAAAAATTGTTGTTTCAGTGTTCTTAAGAATTGCATCAAAGTACTCTCTAATATTAATTTGCTCATTTCTTACTTGATTTTGTTGAAGAGGAATTGCTTTTGAATCACAAAAAGGACACCTCCTGAAAACAACTTCTTTATTACATTTTTCACATTTAAAGATAGAAAAATCAGCAATTATGTTTCCTTTTTCGAGGGTTGATTGAAAGCTCCTCATCTTTCCTCCTTCTTCACCAACAGGAAACAAGACATGCGGGCTTCCAGTCATCTTTCTCATCTTTGCTTTTTCAGGTCTTCCCATCCTTGAACCAATGAATATTCCACATTTATCCTTAATTTTTACATTTGAAATTAAATTTATAATTGATAAAGTATCTTCTAAACCCGACTTCTCCAGCTTATGTAATGATATTTCAATATCTCTTGTGTTATCTATATCAATTCCTAATGATTCCAATAAAGCAATTGTATTATTTTTGTTAATCACCACAAAAGTATTGTTAACAAAAGAATGTTCTATTCCTAAAAGCTCAAGAGTTCTTTTAACGTCCTTATTTCTTTCTGTAATTTCAAGCGTTGATTTTTCTAATACATCTCTTGTTTTTATTATATTAAAATTTGGAAGTTCCATCAACAATTCAATAAGATTACTTTTTGATATGCTTTTCCAGAAAAAAGTATACAAAGGATGAAGAGGAATATTTAATTTTTTTGAGATCTCTAATGCGGCATCAACCGATAATTTGGTTTTAATTGGGTTTTTAATTAAGAGTTCTATTTTTTCAGTTTGTATATTTAGATATTCTGATGCCTTTATATAATCTAGAGAACCAAACATTTCAATA
The DNA here is from genome assembly GCA_038884715.1 of Candidatus Woesearchaeota archaeon. Lineage (GTDB taxonomy): Archaea > Nanobdellota > Nanobdellia > Woesearchaeales > UBA9642 > JAWABG01. The sequence goes on from JAWABG010000001.1 coordinate 99,911, forward strand.
AGTGCTTTTTCGAACTCTAACACCCACCATTCTTGACAGTATCCTGGACTCACCAAAGGGTGTGCTCTATCAAAGAAATCACCGTAATTGATCAATATATCACCGAGATAAATTATTTCTTGAATATCCTCTTTGTATTTTTTTGCAAGAGCTTCTGTTTCTAAAAAATAAACACTACCGTCTTTTAATTTTACAATTGGTCCATCAATTGAATCACACACACTTATTGCTGTAGCCTTTCCAGGCCTCTCAACTTTTAGCTGGGTGGCACTGGCAATAAAATTATTCAGAATGTGCATTGTTGCAGGGTGAATTGATTGTGAACTGTAACCACTCACTCTTGATCTTCCAAACCTTAATCTAAAGGCACCATTACGCAATGGATGGCCAAGAACAGGTCTTCCTGCAACCAAATCATGAATGTATGTAAAGTCAGGAGTGATTCCTTTTGCAACTTCTTTTTTCAGCTTTGCCTTTGCACTTTTCTGAATTTTAAGAAACTCTTCTAGAAAATTCCAATGATCTAATTGAAATTCTTTTCCCCATTTTTGAATTTGTTTCCAAAGTTTTGGAGCTTTTAAAGGAATACATGAACTGTGTATCAAACAATAACCGCTCCTAAGAAAATTTGTTGGCACTCTAGGTAAATCCTTATAGTTGCTAACAGTGTATTTTTCTGAAGGCTCTCCTGAAATTTCAACCGGCAAATTTTTAACTAAAAACTCAGTTTCCTTTTCACTTGGAAAATATTGAAGATTTGTTACAAACTCATGATAGTCTTCAAGCTCTCTATAACACCTTTTAATTTCTTGCTCATTAGGATCGTAAACACCATAGCCAAAAATTTTTCTCAAGTAATCTCCAATTATTACACAAACACTTGCAGCTGTTCCTCCAGCATTTCTTATTGGACCCGCAAAATTTAGACAAAAATATTGTCCCTGACCATCTAGCCTATTCTTAATCTCAAGACTTGTAAATCCCTCTAATGGACTTGAAACAACACCAACAGTCACATATGCAAATCCTGTTCGGATACCGACTTCTATTGCTTCTTTTTGGTCTTTAAATTTTACAAATTTTTCCTTAGCAATTTCTTCTGCAATTTTTAATGCGACTCTCCAATCAAGTATTCCATACTCTGCTTCTAATTCCATAATCCTTTTTACTGCAGTGCTTTCCTTTAATTGGGGGGCAACAACACTTATCAAACCAATAACTCTTTCTGCCATATTTTTTGCAAGAGTTATTTCTACATTATCCTCAGGATCATAACCTTTTTTTCTTAATTCATTTGCTATCTCAAATATCTTCAAAGAGTCCTTCTCAATATTATTAAAATATTGTTGCATCTCCTTTGAACATTCCATTAGACTTCAACCCTTGTTTTGGATTCTTCAGTAAAATAATTTTCAATTTCTTGTTTAGACTCTTTTTTTCTTGAAAAATTCATAATTTTTACATCTCTTGTTTGAAGATTAATTATTGGAACCCGTGCAGGCTCGGGCTCGAGTCCACGTTTAATCTGATTTTCACTAATATCAACCCAGCAAGATGCATTGATGAGTGTAGTATTTTTATAATTGCTTACAGAACTCCTGTGAATATGACCTGTTATAAGAAAATCGGGCACGGTTTCTATAACAAGCGGATCTCTTTTTGGATCAGGAACATAAAGACTAGCTTCGTGAGTAGGAGAAAGATGACGTTTCTGTAATAAATATTTCATTAGAAGATCAGGTCTTTTCTGACCCCCTTTTGTACGAATGCTATCAATGTTTTCTGAATAATAAATAAGAGAACTACCATGATAAATTAATATATCAAAACCAGGAAAATCTTTTGTTTTCTCAATATTTATCAATGCAGGATTACTTAAAATATGAACATTAGGCATATTCCAAAGAGTTTCTGCAAAATCTTTATAAAGAGGAGGTTGGGGTTCTGCTAATCGCCCAGCATCATGATTTCCTGGACACACAATTATTTCCTTATCAGATGGAATATTAGAAAGCAAACTTGCTAAATATGAATATTGCTCCTTAATATCTTTTATTAATAGCTCTTCTTCTTGACCAGGATAAACACCCACACCCTCTATTAAATCACCCGGAATAAGAATATATTTTGTTTTTTTAGCAATTTCTCTCTGCACATCATTACCTATTTTTCCCTGAATCCATAACAAAAACCTATGAAACTCTTTTTCCAAAAACTTGTCAGACCCAACCTGGGGATCTCCCAATACAATAAGAAATTTTTCCTCACTGAGTTTTTTGTATTCCCTATCTGCAGGCACATCAGGAAAATACAAATTATTCACAAACAAAATTTTGTTACTGAACATATTAGAATTACCACTCAAAGAACCAGTAACACCAATTACTTCATCTAGACAAATATCTTTTGCTTGCTCATAAATATCCTCCCTATTTTTACTAATCATTACATCAATAAAACCTGTAGAATCTTCCAGTTTTATAATAATGTTGTTGTTCTTTGTTAAGGATTTCTCATACACCATACCAATTATAGATATTGTTTCTTTTTCCTTTTTTTGCAAAACCCTGTTAATTGATGTGCTTGAATGCAATTCTTGCCTTTTTCTTAAAATTTTTTCAAGTACAGAAAACCGCATATTAAAAAAATCAACAAAATCAGAGTATGATCTTTTTTTTGAGGGTTCCTCGTAATTAAAAATTATTTCTATACTAGAATTATTTCTAAATTGAGTATTTTCACTAACTGTCGTTTCGCTTCTTTTTGAAGTTTCTTTTTTAAGTACAGAAAGGAGTGCCTGATATTTTTTCTCATCTTTGTTCTTTTCATATAAAACACGAATCTTGTCAAAAGTTACAAAATCAATATCTGAGTTGTTAATTGAAATAATATCTTTATTAAGAACAACAACACTATCTGATATATCTACACTTAGCAAAACACTTTCCCCTTTCATTTGTATCTCTTCAAATAAATCAGGACTTAATAAAATTTTTTTTTCTAAAAATTTTTCAATAATTGATTTTTTCATTTTATTTTGAATAATTTATCTAAATTAAAAATTTATCCTGACAACACAAAAAACAAAATTAATCACTCCCAAAATACCACCCTAAAACAATTAAAGGAAGGATATAAATTTAATTAGTCTAAATTATAAATATAATAAAATATAAATTTTTAATGTTTAAAATAAAGCTTTATTTTAATCCTAACCCTTCCTCAAGTTTTTGCTTGATTTTTGGTTCTGCATCTGATGGTAAAGAAACATTGATTTCTCTTGTTCGCCCATATCTCCCTTTACTTATAACTCTAACATTAATAATCCCAAGCATATCTAGCTCAGCAATAATGTCACTCACTCTTCTTTGAGTTAAGGGTCGTAATCCTGACTTCAAACAAATTTTTTTATAAAGATCATAAACATCTCCTGTCTGAATTGCCTCTTTTGACTTCTCACTAATTATTAATATTGAATAAAGGGTGGATTGAAATTGCTTTGGTTGTGTTGAAATAGCATCAAATATTCTATCTTTTTCTATTTTCTCCTCTGCTTCATCTAAATCGACAATTTCAACTCTTAATTTTCCTTTTCTTTCTGAAATTTCGCCTGCAACTCTTAAAAGTTCTAATGCTCTTCTGGCATCTCCATGCTCTCTTGCAGCATATGCTGCACATTTCTCTATTACCCCATCAGCAAGCACACCCTCCTTAAAAGCTTTTTTTGATCTTTTTGTTAAAATATCCTTAATCTCAATAGCATTATACGGTGGAAAAACCAATTCTTCCTCTGTGAGAGAACTTTTTACTCTAGGATCAAGATTATCTGCAAACATAAGATCATTACTTATACCTATCAATGAAATTTGAGAATTTTTTAAATCAGAATTCATCCTTGTTAGATTATATATAATTTCATCTCCTGCTTTTTTTACTAATTGGTCCACTTCATCCAAAATTAATATTACAATTTGTTTTTCACTATCTATTGCTCTGAAAAAAATATTATATACTTCATCTGTCGGTAACCCTGTTGCTGGAACTGCTTTTCCAAAATAACGGGATAGTTCTGCTATTAATCTATATTCTGTATCTGCAATTTTCTTCATTTTACAATTTAAATAGAAAATTTTTAATGGAATGTTTTTTGACTTTGCTACCTCTAGTATTTGTTCTGTTGTATATCTTACTGAAAGAGTCTTTCCTGTCCCGGTTTTTCCATAAATAAATAAGTTTGATGGTCTTTCTAACCTTAAGGCAGGAGCCATAACTTCTGCTATTTGATTAATTTGAATTTCTCTATGGGGTATTGTGGATGGTATATATGCTGATTGAAGCACTTTTTTGTCAATAAATAATGATTCTTTACCAAGAAATTTCTCAAAAAATGTTTGTAATTTTTCTACCATTTTAGTTCCAAAAGAAACAAAGGTATATAAATATTATTAATTTTTATAGTATATGACTAAAAACATTATTTTTAATATATTATTTTTAAAAATATATACCACCCCTTTGTTTCATATGGAAATAATTATTTTAATGTTAAATTATTAGTTCTAAATTATTTTATTTAATATACTCAGTTAAGATTTAATAATAAATATTTAAATAATTTTTACATAACAAATCATTAATATAACAATTAATAATATTAAATATATTTAAATGATTTATTTTTTAATATTTTTATTAAAATATTGAACTATTATTGTTTTCTATATAGAAATTAATGAGATTTATTAAATAATTTTTAGTATTATCAAATTAATTAATATTAAATCACTAAAAAAATAAAAACAATTAAAATAATAAAAATCTCTATCTTTGTATTTTCCATTAATTTTCATTGTTTTACAATAAAATCTTTACAACAAAACACTTTCCTTGAGAAATAAAAGGGTCTGTGTATTACAAAAAAATTACTACTTTATAATACTAACTAATAGTAATATTTATAAATACTTTTAACTTTCTGCTTTATTGCGTATTTGTTAGGAGATAATTAAAATGTTAGTTCAGCAAGATTTTATAAGGAAAATAAAAGATTTTGGTTTAAATACATATGAAGCAAAGATATGGACTGCACTTCTATCAAGAGGAGTAAGTACTGCTGGTGAACTTTCTGATATTGCTAATGTTCCCAGGTCAAGAAGTTATGATGTTTTAGAGAGTCTTGAGAAAAAAGGATTTATTATAATGAAAATTGATAAACCAATAAAATATATAGCAATTCCTCCTGAAGAAGTTATTTCTAGAGTAAAAAAGAAAGTTAGGGAAAATGCTGAACGGCAAGAAAAAATGCTTGATGATATTAAGACAACAGGGCTAATTGAGGAGTTAACAATCTTGCATAATAAAGGTATTGATATTATTGATCCAACAGAAATATCAGGCGCATTAAAAGGAAGAGAAAATCTCTATAATCAAATAGATATGATGATAAAAAATTCAAATAAATCAATTATTTTAATGACTTCTAGTGAGGGTCTTGTAAGAAAATTTGATTATTTTAAAAAACAACTTAATAAAGCAAAAGACAGAGGTGTTTCAATAAAAATTGCTGCTCCAATAACAAAGAATTCCCAAAAGATTATTAATGAATTAAAAGAACTAGCAGAAATTAGACATTCTACTAATAAATCAAGATTTATACTTGTTGATAACAAACACTTGATGTTTATGTTTATGGATGACAAAGACGTTCATCCAACATATGACGCAGGAGTTTGGGTTCAAAGCGAATTCTTTGCAAATACAATAAATAATATGTTTCTAAGCATATGGAAAGATATGAAGCCGGCTGAACAGATTATAAAGTTATTTATTTAGAATAAACAAATATATGTCAAAAACATTTTAATTTTTTTTCTTGAAATCAGACAACAAAAATTCAATGTTTTCTTCACTATAAAATAAAAACATTTATTAACTCTTTCTGTATAGCTATATTTTATTATTAAAATAATGTATTTGTGTGGTGTGTTTGTTTATGGTGTTTGGTAGATTAAATAATATACTTAATACTAAACGGATTTTGTATTTTCCAGGTTGCATAACAAGATATGCGAGTCCTAATATTGTTTCTAATTATAGAACCATTCTTTCAGATCTTAATATTAATTTTTTTATGATAACTGAATTAAAATGTTGTGGGAAACCATTGCTCGATGCAGGTTATTCAAAAGAATTTAATGAGTTCGTAAGCTCACAAAAGCGCGTATTAGAAAAAAATAACGTTACATGCATAATTAGTGAATGTCCTGGTTGTTCATTAATACTTAATATATATTATGAAATAGACACAATGCATGTAACTGAACTATTGGATAAAAAAATATCTCGTTTGTCAAAAATAAACTCAGGAGATATTATTACTTATCACGATTCTTGCGATATGATTAAACTTGGTTTAATTAATGAACCTCGCAGGGTATTAAAAAAAACCGGGTTTGAGATAGATGAATTTAAGGAAAACAAGCAAAACATGTTTTGTTGTGGTGCGGGCGGATTATTAAGATTAAACAGCCCAAAACTTGCCAGTAATATTGCAAAAGAAAGAATAAAATCAAAGAAAAAAATTGTTACTTGTTGTCCTAAATGTTACATACATTTAAAAGAAAATAGTGAAGGAAAAGTATATGAATTATCTGAGCTTATAGTTAAAGAATAAAGGTGTGATTTTGGTGAACTTTGAAAAAATAGTTGGAGATGGATTTTATTCAGAAAAAGAAAATGATCTGCTTGCGTATAGTTATGATTCTCTTCAATTATCAGAAAAACCGATGGGAGTGATTTGGCCAAAAGATACAGAAGAAGTTAGAAGAATTATTTTTTTTGCAAATCAAAATAACATTCCTGTTATCCCCAGAGGAAACGGTACTAATAATAATGGTGCAACAATTTATAGGCAACCTTCAATTATTATTGATTTCTCTTCGAGAATGAATCATATAATAAAAATTAATTTAAATGAAAAATTTGTTGAAGTTGAACCAGGTGTTGTTGTTGATGATTTAAATATTTTGTTAAAACAAGAAGGATTTATTTTTCCTATTATTCCAAAAAAAAGTTCTGTTGTGACAATAGGAGGAATGATTGCCAGTAATTTGATCAGTAAAAATTCTTTAAGATATGGAAACCTAAACGTTTGGGTTTCTGAAATTGAATTTGTAGATGGGACTGGCAAATTTTTTAAAAGCTCAGATGTTGATAGATTTATTGGAACAGAAGGATGTGTTGTTGTTTTTACAAAAATCAGACTAAAAATAAAAAGAATAGATAATGTAAAATCTTATGATATAAAATCATTCGATAATTTGTTTGAATTATTAAGGAGTCTTGATTTATTCAAAAAAGATTCCGAGATTGAATATCTTACATTTTTTGATACTCAGCTTTCATCTTTTATTGGATTAAAAAATTATAATTTAATAATTAAATACAATTCAGAAAAAGGATTTAAAAAAAATTTTGAAGAATTTGTTAAAATTGATCAATATGACAGAATCGCTGAAAAATATATTGCTCATAAAAATTATTTATTAAAAGAAGATGTAAATATTCCTGAAAATAAAATATTTGATGTTATTAATTGGGCTGAAATTAACAAAGTCTTTGTTACAGGAAATATTTTGTTAGGTCATCTGGAATTATTTTTTGATTCTGAAGAAAAAAGACATTCTTTTTTTACTTTAGTAAAACATTTAAATCTCAAATTCTACAATGGATATGGTATTAACAAAAAAATGTTTGTTCCAAACGAACTCAAGATAAAGATGATGAGACTTAAGGAAGAATATGATTATAACAACATCCTTAATAGGTCAAAGGTAATAGATTATAAATAATAAACAAAATAATTAAAAATAATTAAGTAAAACAAGATTCAAAATTTTGAGTCTGAAAACATGAAAATTCCAAGACATCAACAACGTGTAATGCATCACTATATGAGATACAGATATAGCGGAATTGCAAGTTTTTTCGCATTAATATTTATGATTGTTTCTATTTTATTCTTTGCACTTTATATAAATTCCTGCTATCTCAATATCGTAAATGGATTTATTGCACTATTGGGAGGTGTTCTGTTTGTTATAACATTGTCACGAGTCAGAAATAAACTTTTAATGATTTTAATTTTTGCAGTTTTATTGTTTATAATTTATTTTTATGTTAGGTGTCCAGGAACAAACAAACTTTAATTATAAATTTAAAACATTGTCTAAAATAAAATGATCGATAAATGTAATCTCTGCGGGTTATGTAAAGCAAAGGATCCTGTTTTCAGGGTTGTAAGACGTGAAACTTATTCAGATAGGGCAAGGATTTTTTTTATGAAAAAAAGAATAATTAATGAGATATTTTTTCTTTCAACTCTTTCAGGCATAAATAATTTTGACTGCCCGTCTGGGATAAGGATTGATGATGAAATAAGAAAGTATAGAAGGAAAGTAATAAAGGAAAAAGAAACAAATGTCTTGAGAGAGCTAAAAAAAAATTTTGCTGTGTTCGGTTATCCATTTAATCCAAATGAAATAGATAAAAGGTTTTTTTGTTAATCAAATTTGTATAAATTTATATATGTTCTTTTTTTCTCATTTTTATGCACTACAAAAATCTTTTTATCATTGGAACATCCCATATTTCAAAAGATTCAGTTAATGAGATAAAAAAAAGGGCATCCGAATTAAATCCAGATATTATTGCGATAGAGCTTGACAAGCACAGGTTGAGTGCGCTAATCTCAAATGCAAAGCCTGATTATAGTATTAAAAATATTTCTAAAATTGGCTTTAAAGGGTATTTGTTTGCAATAATAGGGGGATATTTCCAAAAAAAATTAGGAGAGATAGTTGGTGTTAAACCCGGGAGTGATATGTATGTAGCTGTAAAATTTTCTCAGGAAAACCACAAAATTCTTGCTTTAATAGATCAAGATATTAATATTACTCTAAAAAAGTTGTCAAAGAATATTAAATTTAAAGAAAAAATAAGATTTATTTGGGATTTGCTTACAAGTTGGTTTCAACCAAAAATCAAGATCGATATTTCAAAAGTTCCAGAAGATGAATTAGTAAGACAATTAATGAGAATTCTAAAGAAGAATTATCCTAATATTTATTATACTCTTGTGGATGAAAGAAATAAAATAATGTCCAGGCGTCTGGTTAAACTTATGAGAGAAAATCCGGATAAGAAAATTCTTTGTGTTATAGGTGCAGGTCATAAAGAAGAACTTATGAAAATGGTGAAAAATATTTTTGAATCAGAAAATTTTGAGTTATTTTGATTTCAAAGTTTATAGTAACATTTAAATAAACCTTATGTTAATAATATATTTATGCAAAGGCTAACCGCATACAGTATAAAAAAGCATATTAAGTTTGATAAAAAAGAGTTTACTGACTTTTTTACATATATATTGTTGCTCACTGTAATTGTTTTTCTTTGGAGGTGGAGATACCTTGATCTTGACGTGAACAAAGGAATTATTCTTTTTTTGTTGTTATATTTGTGTTTTTTTTTATCATTATTTGTTTATGTCATTTCGCAAAAGATTGTTGCCCTTAACTCTGGTTATTTTGCAAAGTATGAGAACTCTTTTTTTGGTTTTATTTTTTGTCTTTTTATAACATTCTATACAGCAGGTTTTTTATTATGTTTATATCCTGGTAGTGTGATTTTAGAGCACAGTGAAAAAATGAGATTAGGTAAATTTAGGTATGGTATTAATATTAAAGATATTGCAAAGGTCGCGTTTTTCGGGCCAATAGCAAATTTAATTATTGTTTTTGTTTTAGGATTATTTTATATAAATAAAATCCAATCTCCTTTCCTGCACGTGTTGATTTCAATCAATCTTATGATTGCAGCATTCTCACTCTTACCTTTTCCAAAATTAGCAGGGATTCATATATTTTTCTTCTCAATACCTCTCTGGATATTTATATTTGTGAGTGTATGGTTATTTGGATTTATTTTTGTTGTTTTTGATAAATACATGCCAATTCTTTCAATATTCATAGCTATTATTATGGTTATACTATATCATCTTTACTTTAAGGAGAGGCTTTAATTTAATAATAGTCGGTAAAATTGAAAAGATTTAAATATAAGTTCTTTCTAAGTATATCAAAATTGTCGATAAAAATAGTTGGGGTGATTTTTGATGGCAGAAAAAGTAGCCAAAGTTGGCATTAAGAAACAAGATGGCTATCTATATTTTATAGATAAGCAAGGAGACATCTCAGCAGCAACAATGGCTAGAGGTGGCGGAAAAGCCAAGAAGGGATCAAAGAAGATTGCCAAAGTAGGTGTAAAGAAACAGAAAGGATACTTATACTTCGTTGACAAGAACGGAGACGTTTCAAGAGCCAAAATGGTTAGAGGTGGAAGAAAGAAGAAAAAGAAGAGATAAACTATTTCTTTTTTAACCAAACCCACAAGTTCTTTTATTTTTTATTTTTTATATTTATATATTGGTATTTTTTTTACAAAAACTCTCACAAAACAAATATTTTTATATATTGGATAGGACTCCAACAAATATATGATCACGGTAGCATTATTAATAATTTTTATATCAGCACTAATTATTGCAATTTCTATATTAAACTGGTTGAGCAAGACAGGTTTTGTGTTTGTTTTAATTTTTATGATTATTTTTAATAGAGTTCCATGGAAATGGCTATTAATAGTTTTGTTTGTAGCAGTCTGTTTTCACGCTTTACTATATATTATTCATGGAATTTTTTATCCAGCAATAGCACTTAGAAATTTAAGCAAGTATTATTTTCGCGGTGTTCATTATCAAGTAAAGGATACTGTGCAGAGTTGGATTAATTACTCAATGCCGTTCGATGTTGTATTCTTTATAGTCGAGTTTTATTTTTTATTGCAACTCATTTATAATAAAAGTATTAGTAATGTTAGGACTTTTGCAGCAGTATTTTTTATTGTGTTTGTAATAATGATAATTTTAAGGTTCTTTGCATTAATACGATTAAAAAAAATACAAAAAAAACAACAATATAAAAAAGAAAAAATAATTGATATCTGAACTTTTAATCATTTGAAAATAAGATAATTAAGTCTTTCACAGGTCATCCTCACCCACAATTATTATAAATATATATGCATTCTACTTCTATTATGTATTATGAACTAAAAGAATTTACTCCAAGACTTTACCAGCAAACAATATTTGATACTGCAACAAAAAAAAATACTTTAGTTGTCCTTCCAACGGGTATGGGGAAAACCGCGATTTTTTTGATGATGGCTTTGCACCGTTTGAAAACTCATCCTAACTCAAAAATACTTTTTCTTGGTCCTACGCGTCCATTGATTGATCAATATTACTCTGTGTTTGTTAGACATACTAACATTCCTCAAGACGAAATGGCAATATTTACCGGCTTTGTAAGTCCTGAAAAAAGAAAATCTCTTTTTGAAAAATGTAAGGTTATATTCTCAACACCTCAAGGATTAGAAAATGATATTTTAACCGGAAAAATCAGCTTAAAAAGTGTTTCTTTACTCGGTGTTGATGAGGCGCACAGGGCAACAGGTGATTACAGCTATGTGTTTATTGCTAAGCAATACCATAAGAGGGCAGATAATGGAAGGATTCTTGCACTTACTGCAAGCCCTGGTAGTGAGATGGAAAAAATTATGGAAGTTTGTAATAATTTATTTATAGAAGATATAGAAATCAGAACACATGACAGTCCAGATGTTAGAGAATATGTAAATGAAATTGACATTAAAAAAATTATTGTTGAGCTTCCAGAGGAAATTAAGCACATACAGAGATATTTATTTGATTGCTACAAGTCAAAACTAGAAGAAGTAAAAAAATTAGGATATTTGCACGGAAATATTGTAAATTACAACAAAACAAACATTATTGCAATACAAGGACAACTACATGGCATGCTTGCAAGGGGAGAAAAAGACTTTAATCTGATGAGAAGTATAAGTTTGCTTGCGGAAGCATTGAAAGTTCAGCACGCATTAGAATTGGCAGAAACACAAAACTTAGACACATTATGGCAATATTTTCTAAAGTTGCAATCAGAGGCAGCAGTAGGAAAAGTTAAGGCAGTCCAAAATCTTGTGCGTGACATCAATTTTAGAAGTGCACTCATCAAAACACAAATAACAATAGATAAAAATGTTGATAATCCTAAACTTGAAGAGCTAAAAAAATTAGTCATAAAAGAATATATTCAGGATAAGAATATAAAAATAATTGTTTTTTCGCAGTACAGAGATTCTGGTCAAAAAATTACAGAAACCCTGAAGCAAGCAGGAATTAATGCAAAATTATTTGTTGGTCAACAAAAGAAAAAAGAAACCGGAATGAGTCAGAAAGACCAGAAAAAAACACTTGACGAGTTCAGAGAAGGAAAATTCAATGTTTTGGTTTCAAGTAGCGTCGGTGAAGAAGGACTCGACATACCTCAAGTAGATATTGTGATATTTTTTGAGCCAGTTCCGAGTGCTATCAGAAAAATTCAAAGGATTGGCAGAACAGGCAGACTTGAAAAAGGTCGCGTTATTATTTTTATGTCAAAAGGAACTAGAGATGAAATTTATCATTATGTCGCAAGTGCAAAAGAAAGAAGAATGTATAGGGTAATTGAGCAATTAAAGAAGAATTTTAGGAAAGGAATTACCGACATTAATGTTAATGAAAAAAAAGAGAACTTAAATAAATTTTTTAATGAAGAGCAACAATTAACAATATATGCGGATTTTCGAGAAAAAGGATCTGGAATTATAAACAAACTTTCAGATTTAGGCATAAAGATTAATATGGAAAAACTCGATGTTGCAGATTATGTATTAAGTAAAAGAGTTGCAGTGGAGTTCAAGACAAAAGAAGATTTTGTCAATAGTATTATTGATGGCAGATTATTGCAACAAATGAAATCATTACGGAAATATGAAAAACCACTTCTAATAATACAAGGTGAAGAGGATATTTATTCTATAAGGAAAGTTCATCAGAACTCAATACTTGGAATGCTTGCAACAATCAGTATAGATTTTGCAATACCTATACTTTTCACTAAAAATTATATAGAATCAGCAAGATTGATTGCGGTGATTGCAAAAAGAGAGGCAGATGAAGATGAGAGAGGTTTTACTTTACATACTGCTAAACCATTAACAATTAAAGAACAGCAGGAATATGTAGTGAGTAGTTTTCCAGGTATTGGTGCAGAGCTTAACAAGCCTCTACTAAAAAAATTTAAGTCAATAAAAAAAATTGTAAACGCTTCAGGGGAGCAATTGCAAAGTATTGAACAGATAGGTCCAAAGAAGGCAAAGACATTAAAAGAATTATTTGAGAAAGAATATGAATAAATACTAATAGAAAGTAATTATTTATGTTTTGTGTTTGTCCTTAACAACGTAATTTAACGAAGTTGAATTTTGAGAGCTGGAGCGAGGCAGACAACCCAGCTGAGCGACCTCCAAAATTCAATTTGGACGGAACGAAGCAAAACTACGAAGTGGCGAGCGAAGTGAAGTCGTTAAATTCCTGTTAGCCGACCGAGCCTACAAAGTGGGCGAGGCAAGGATTTACGAAGTAAATCCGCAGAGTTTTTTAGAACGCCATTAATCTGGTAAATCATAATCGGAGATATAAATTCGTTCCCAAGTACCATTAATTTGATTAAGCACATCACATTCATTGCACCTGAAAACATACACATTTTGTTTTGATACATTTTCTCTTGTATTACTTGCTCCGCAATTTCCACAAAAATAAGTCATATCAACTTTAAAACTCAAAAAACGTGTGATTCCATAAAAACTTTTTGGTTTATAAATGAATCTCCCATCACTTGTTTCTCCAACCACTATCTTCTTATCTATACTGATAATATTACCTTTGCTAATACTATGAACCTAATTTTATTTATAATATTTTCTATTTTAAAGTAGTCAAGTATTGATGTTCTAAAAAATTTCGTTTAACTTGTGTTTATTCCCCAATTATACAAATAAATGATAAGTATAGTAAAAATTATAAAAATAATAATAAATTTATAAACTACAAAATATATAATATAGAGCAAATAATAAGCACTAATAATTGAAAGGTTCAACACTTAATCCTTTGTTGTCAACCTTTAATGTATAAAGTCCTGGAGACAGAGCAGTGTTTCTTAATTTTTTTACTTCTATTGTTCTTTGTAATGTATTACCAAATTCTTTTACTTCTAACTTAACAATACCATCACATACAAACTCACTAACTGTGTCCCTTGTGAGATAACCCTGTCCTTCAATTGCATCAGCAATAAATATTGTAGTTGCTCCAAGGCTTGAAAGTCTGCTTACAAAAAAGTAAATAAATTGTTTTACAAGATCTCCTTTCATATCTCTAAGATCTGATCTTGAATTTGTGTAATGTCTATCTCCTTCAGGAAGCATAGTTATTGGCATTTGGTACATACCTGCATTTATATCCAGAATCGAGAGTGAATCTATAACTATTCTTTTAGCTTTCATTTTTGTTGCAACATTCATAATATTGCCAATTATGTCAAATCCATGAACATCTATTGGAATTTTTAAAAAATATATTTTTCCCATTTTTTCTATGCTTACTATATCCATTCCAAATTGTATTGCTTGGTCTCTTAGTTTTTCTGGTCTTTCTTCTATTGTAACATATAATCCGTTATCTCCAAAATCTTTTGCTCCATGATAAATATATTCAAGTCCGAATATTGATTTTCCTGTTCCAGGTGTTCCACACACAAGCAAAGAAAAAGTTTCAGGAATTCCTCCTTGAATAAGTTCGTCAAAACCTCTTATTCCTGTTCTTATTCTTTTCATAATTTTATTTTAATCGAAAAACATTTATATATTTTTCTACTAATGGACAATTATGCATCATAAAGCAAAGGATCTTACAAGAAAGGTTTTTGAATTGATACAGGAAGACTGGCCAAGTCATCCTAGTGGTATTTGTAGGAGACTTGAAATACCACTAACAGTTAAAAATATTGCTAGAATAAAATATCATTTTGATATACTTAGTAAACAGGGTAAAATACACACAAAAAAAATTGATAGAGCCTTAGTTGCCTGGCCATCCGAGATTGAAAAAATAAGAGTAATGCACGAATTCTTGAAAGATATATGATTAAAGTGAATTTGAGTAAAGTGAATTAAAATGCACTGGAAGTATCATTTTATTATTAATTTAATATTTGGATACTTATTACTGAAACTTCTTCGTATTTTTACTATAGAGGGAATGTCAATAGTTGTTTTTTCAACTGTACTAATAGATTCAGATCATATATTCAGGTATTTTTTTGATAAAAAAGAAAAAAGAAAGTTATTTACGGCTAATTATTTTGAGTATTTAGAGAAGCACACAAGAGAAAAGACACAAAAATTACTCATTTTTCACACATTTGAGTTTTTCATATTGTTGTGGATTCTTTCTAGGTATTCACAAATATTTTTTTATTTTTTTTTAGGCTTTTTTTTGCACTTTATCACAGACTTAGCACCTTATTATAATCATCATAGGAATCTAAAAAAACTAAATGAATGGTTTTTTACTTGGCACATCATAAATTTTATAAAAAAATACAAATTACCAAAATCATGAAAATTTATATTGAAAAAGATAACAAGACAATCGAAATAAAATTTTCTGGCAAACTCTTGGATTTATTAAAAAAATTAAAGATAAATCCCGAGACAGTTATTGTGGTGTGTGGTAATACTTTAATAACTCTTGATCATAAATTAGACAATAGTGATGAGATAAGAATTCTGAGTGTGGTTAGTGGCGGATAATTATTATATGCTTTTTGTTATATTTTTGTTTATTACTAAAACACCAGAAGATAATACCATGAGATGCAAAAAATGTAATAAAAATGCGGTGTTTGAAAAACCTAATTATTGTGGGAATCATTTTATTGAATACTTTGAGACCAAAGTCAAAGAAACCATTAAAAAGTTTAGTCTTTTAAACAAAAATGATAGAGTTGTCGTTGCAGTTAGTGGCGGCAAAGATTCAACAACAATTCTCTACCTATTACACAAGTTCGGTTATAATGTTGTAGCATTAGCAATCGATGAGGGAATTCAAGGCTATAGGCCTAAAACATTGAAGGACTTGAAAGAATTTTGTAAAAATAATAAAATAAAACTAAAAATCGTTACATTTAAAGACAATTTCAATAAAACTTTAGACCAATCTATAAAAACAAAACAATACGAAGATGCTCCTTGCACGATATGCGGGACTTTTAGAAGATACTTACTAAACAAATACGCTAAAGGCTTTGACAAGATAGCAACAGGACACAACTTGGATGATGAAGCACAATCTATAATAATGAATTTGACAAAGGGACATGTTAATTTGTTGACAAGACTTGGTCCAATTTCAACTATAAAAACAGGTTTCACTCAGAGAATAAAGCCATTGTATTTCTGCACAGAAAAAGAAGTCAGAATCTATAGCTTGCTTAAGGATTTTAGCATTACTTTTGTTGAATGCCCTTATGCACACAATTCGTATCGTTCAAAAATCAGGGATTTGTTAAATAATTATGAAAACAAAAATCCAGGAACAAAAATAAATATAGTGAATTACTTTCTAAAAATAAAAAATAAAATAAAAACAAACCCGATTAATATGTGTTTCTGCATACTCTGCGATCAGCCTTCACTGACACAAATTTGTAAAGCCTGCCAGATAAAAAAAGAGATTAACAACTAATTACTATTTTTTAAATATTTTCTTTAAATCTTCCTCATTTAAGAATCTCCACTTGCCATCTTTTACATCAAGTATTAATTTTTCAATCGCAATTCTCTTCAGATCTTTAACATAGTAACCGTGCTTAAATAACGCTCTCTTAACAAGATGCTTTCTTCCTTCAGTTATTGTTATTTTTATTAATTTCTTATCAAGCTTTTCAACTTTCATATCAACCTTACCGTCAATAAGCCTTATTCTTCCATTTAGTTTAACTAAATCCTCTTTTTTTATTTTTTTGTCAAGCAAAGCAATGTATGTTTTTCTTACTTTATTTCTTGGGTGCATAACTTTATTTGCAAAATCACCATCATTCGTTAGTAATATTAATCCTCGTGAATCAGCATCAAGTCTTCCAACAGGGTAAACTCTTTCTTTTATAGGAACAAGTTTAAGTATTGTTTTTCTTCCAAATTGGTCATGAATAGTGGAATGATAGCCTTCTGGTTTGTTTAACATTATATACATTTTTTTTTGTTTTTTCAATAACTCATCGTCAATAAATATTCTATCCTTGTCCGTGTCGGCAGACTCACCAACACTTATAATTTTATTATTAACTTTTACTCTACCTTCTTTTATTAGTTCCTCAGCTTTTCTCCTGGAGCAAAACCCTGAATTGGAGATTATTTTTTGTACTCTTTGTATCATAATTCAAGATATTGATATATAGTTATAAATTTTTTCTAATAAATAATATTCTAATAAACAACAATATTAATAAAATAAATCAAATTAATACACCTTATGAAAGATATCATATTCCCTAACAACAACGAAATCTCAATGATAGAGATGGCTGTGCTGTTAGGAATTAAGGAGTTAATATTAGTATATACTGATTTAAATGTTAAAAAGATTAAAGATGAAAGAATAAAATTACAATATGGTTATGTAATAAAAGAAAATGAATATAATAAAATAAACACTCTAAAGAAAAAATTTGACTACATCTTTGCTGTTTCCTCGCGAAAAGCATTTGAGAACAAAAATGTCAACTTCATATTTGATATGGAACTTTGTTATTGCAAGGATTCAACGCATCACAGGAATTCTGGCCTTAATCAAGTATTGTGCAAATTAGCAAAAAAAAACAAGATTACGCTTTGCATAAACTTTAATAATTTGCTTAATGCAAAAAATAAGCCATTAATACTTGGAAGAATACAACAAAATATAAGATTAATAAAAAAATACAAGAATGATTTTGTTATTGCCAGTTTTGCAAGTTCTATTTGGGAGATGAGAAATCCGAAAGATATAAGTGTTTTAAAAATAATTTAAGTTCTTAATTTTTTCCATTCAAACATTGTTCGAATAATTATAAAGGCAGGCATAATTATAATGGCAATTAAACTAATTAAGTAGTAACTTGAATGACCTGACACATATCTTAAAGTAATGAATGAGGAAATAATTATTAAGATTCCAATTATACAATAAGCGCCACTAATCAATTTCACTTCTGATGTTTTGTTATGCGCATACTTTTTTTCAGTCAATACAACCAAAATAGCAAAAGAAAAACTTAGTAGAATTGTAAATATTATCAAATACCAAACAAAAACAGGAATAAAAATAATGCCTAAAATATTCTCTTTTAATTTATATAGCACTATGTATATAAATAAACAAATAAGGAGAACATATACCGAAATATGAGTTATCCGTTCTTTAGTTGAAATTTTTTTAAAATTTATAATAAATATTGATGGTTTTGTATTTTCTTCTATCTTTTCTTGCTCTTCAAATTTAGATAGATTGACCATTGTCTTAATTTAACAATAAATTTATTTAAATATTATCTTTTATCGCTAAAACAAGAACAAAATATATAAATAGTAATAGTCAAGAACAGTCTATATAATGAAAATAAATATATTCAAAATAAAAAGAGGAATTCAGATACTGATTAGTATTATGTTATTATTTTATTTTTCAGAATTGGTTTTCGCTTGTCAATCTGGTGAACATAATTCTTTTACTAAATGTTTATCCAGCACTTCAATGCAATATTTTTTTGATAACCAAAATCGTCTGGATTGTTGTGAAAATCTTTCTTGTGGGACTAATGGTTTTGGTAGAGGAGGTTGTTTTGAACCAGATGATAATCCAACTTCTTGTTGGGCCCTCGGCCATACTTGGTTTTATTCTCCAGGATACTGTTGTGGCGATGATGAAAATGAAATAAATTGTATACTTCCTCCCGCAGAAAAATTAGAAGGTCAAGATGTAATTCAAAGAGGTATGGTTTGTTTAGAAACAGCAAGATTTTTTTTTAATAAAAATACTGTGGCGTTGAGTGGGCTAACTGAATATAATAGAGATAGTGGTAAAAATTGTGTGGCTATTGGACAAAACAATGATGAAACTGAGTATCCTAACGGTTATGATTTTCGTTTTGTTCAAAACAGTCTTCCACTAAGTTATTGGTGTAAAACTTATAAAATAATTTCTCGTGGGCCTACTCAAGGAGAGGATTGGCCGTCTGCGGGTACATCTATTCCTCTTGTTCTTGACACACCAACACAAAAAGTATTTGGATGGTCCTCATTTCAGAATACTTTTGAGGCAAGACTATCAACAAACGATTGTAACAGATTAAATAATATAGTTGTGTATTTTCAGGATAGTTCTCCTAATAATGGAGGAATGACTTATGATATAATTTGTGATGAAAAATTTGATGATCTCGATCAAAATAAAAATACCTGTATCTGCGAAAAAGGAGGAGATACTTATTGGAATGATGAAGTTAATAATACAAATTTTGGGCAAGCTTGTTGTGGCGATGATGAAGAAGATATAGGAAAGCAATTTGGTAATAATTATTGTACTATTACTGGTTGGAATCAATTTAGCGGAGCTGAGGGTATCTGTGAAGAAAATGGAGGTGATTGGCAAGATTGGCTTCTTCAATATAATTATACTGCAAAAGACGGTATAGATGGTTGTTGTGGTGATGATGTTTATTTTAAAGCAAAACTTGAAAAAGAATTATTAAATATTACTTATAAAGGTTTTGTTATATTTAGAGCAAATAACATAAATCTCAGTTCTGATGTTTGTCGCGCATTCACTAATTGCAAAAAAACAAAAACAACATATTATAATGATAATCAAAGCTATATTAATGTGAGTGTCGAAACTCGGACCGATGGGAACAATTCTTGTAATTATTGCGTTAAATCAGGTACAATAATCCTTTGTTATAATTTAAATTGTACTGTGGAAAATGGTGATCTAGGTTATTTTACTCCAAATAACCAGTATCTTTGTAATTATTGGAATTCTGTTTGGAGATGGAATAATGCACAAACAAGCGTTACGTATCAAATTACTAAAATAGATGATTTAGGTATTGATGCTATATCAAATGGCGCAAACTGGTCTTATTGTGATGCGGCCGGACAGCACTTATTGGGTGTTTTTGGTAATAGAAATATTCCTAATTTTGGTACATTTCCTGATTCATTAGAAGAAGGACAATGTCTTTGTCCAAATACACCTTCAAATTTTATTTTGCTTCCCGAGTCTGAATGTACTTCTGAATATGCTCGCAGTTTGAGTCCTTGTTGTGGTGTTTCAAATCCTGAAACCTATAATAGTGACAGGCCAGAATATTCTTGTTATGATAGCCCTTATTTTCCTCCTAGTCAAGGAGGATGTATGAAGTGTTTTGATTCTGAAGGCAGAGAGTATCCTTCTGGTGGTCAATCCAGTCAAGAGAATGATTATATAGATAAAGAATTATGGTTCGGATTTGGTGGTAGTTATGGTTGGTCCCCTAACCTTAATTGTTCTCAAAATAATGGATTTATTTGTGGTGTTGATGAAACTTGTAAAAATGGTTTTTTTATAAGAGTGAGTGATAGTGATAGATGCTGTTGGAGTCCTGATTCGCACTCAAATAATCTGCCTTATTGTGAACAATTTCTCAACACAACCATGATTAATTGTTTAGATATAAATCCTAATAATATTATTGTTACTAGTGTAGATATTCAAAACGGTTTTCGTTGTAATAACTTTGTTGATTCAATAGATACTGACAGAAATATAACTTTTTGTTGTTCTGATGGTTATTGGTGGAATATTAGTGCTTTTCCTACTTCTAACCAAAATAATAGTTTTATTTGTTATTTGGAGAACAATCAAAATCTTTTTGGGGAATGTTGTTATGGTCGAGAATGTAACAATCTCATAAATCCCTTAATAATATCTCTTAATGAGTTTGATAATGGAAATCTATTCACAACAGGAAGCCCTCTCCATTCTATAGAAACATTTAATACTTATTTGACGGGCATTGTTAGGGATTTAATATTTAAAGCTAATTTAGGAATTAATAACTACGTAGATATTTATAAGTTTAAAAATACTAATTGGAGTCAGTATGATACTTTAGAGTTTGACTTAGGATATTATACTAGTACAGGCACGACTAACATTAATAACATTAGTTTTTTTTCAGGTCAAAATCTTATTTTTACTGATGATATTTGGAATTATACTATTTTTAGGGAAGTTCAGGGTCAATCAAATATTTGGCATCATATAATTATTAATCTCACACCAATACCTAATAAAAACAATATAACTCGCATCAGGATAAATTATAATAATTCTCCCGGTTCTTTTCTTTACCTTGACAATTTTGCTCTTTATTCATTAAACACACAATTGGATAAAAGATATTGTACTGGTGCGTTCCACAAATGGATAGAAAATTTAAATCCAACAAATTATGATGCAAACAACTTCTTGAGTTATGGTCCTTATTGGTATGCGTGTGATGCACAGATGAGTTTTAAGTGGACAGGGACAAAGTGTTGTGGTAGCAAAACAAAGGTTTCTATTTATGAAAAAGACAAAGAATTTTATGTTGATAATTGGTCAGGATGCTTTGCAGGAATAACTGTTTTAAATGACCAGACAGTCGGAGACGCATATAATAATGCTGGTTATATTCAGAACATAATGTTTTATAACAAAAATTTTTATGAGTGTGGCAATTTTTCATCTCATGGTGTTCAAGAACCACTTGGCTTAGGAAACATAACAACAATAAGTAAAAATTATTTTGATGTTGTTGGTTCAAAATATTGTGATGTAGATGGAAAATGGAAAAAAATAGATAGAGGCACATTTACAAAAATTCTTGCCGCAAAACTTTATAATCTAACTAACAAAATAGAATCGAGCAGGAAAGATTATAGTTTGTATTGTGATTCTGCCGAAAACGCGGTTAATGCTGTTTGGGATGATATTGAAAAGGGAAATTTTTGCGTTTTAAATATGCGAAAGTCTGGTGGAGAAAACGGCCCACGTCAAATCATTATTGGTACAACAGCAAATATTGAAGAACTACTTAACGCAATAAACAGCACACATCCCCCGTTTTCGCAAACATCTCAAATGTATAACTATCAAATAACTAATGAAATGATTAATAATTGCAAATACATAAATACAGAGAACGCAACAAGTTTTTTTGTTAAGTGTCTTGATGGATCAAATTATGACAACCTACCTTTATATGTTTATTATAACAACAAATTTAAACTTGTTTTGTTTAGCCAAGAACCAATAACTGGCTTAGAGCCATCGACAGGCTTCTTTAGTATGATATGGAATTTTTTTAAAAAATTATTTTGTTTCTTGTTTCAGTCTTGCGAAAAAAGCACCGGAAGAAACATAATACCCCTAACTGTTGAAGAGGCCGATTTTGAAAAATTGTATCTTGCAAAAAAAGACGAATTATTTATTAAGGGATTAGAGGAAACAAACAGAAACGCAGGTTACAGCGGCTCAATAGAATTTCACAATTTTACTACAAATTTGAAATTCTTAACTGACGGAAACATAATAAAGACGAGAACAAAAAAATATATTCTTGGTGAAAATAAGCAAATTATTACTTATACCTTTTCTGAAGACAATTATGATACTGAAATATTCAGAAAATTAACTTCCGGTCTAAGAATAAAATCTATTAGTGGGGATAAAATTTCAGATAAGCTTGGAAACGGATATGCTGGCTGGGATGAAGAATGTGATTGTTTGGTTAATACAACAAATAGAGAAAATAATACACCTATAGGATTTGCTCCAGGACCACAACAGCCAGCGCATATTATTTGTAGAGATGATGAAATAGGATCAGATTTCAAAGGATTGCGTTGTGATATTCAAGACGGATTTTTGTCATGTAATAACGGAATAATAGATTATTCAAATTGTAGAAACAATACGTACAACTCTGATATGTATGTATGAATGTGGTACTTATCTATGTGACTAAAGTAAGCATTGTGAAGTTTTTATTTCTCAATACTTGAATTAACTCACGATTTAAATATTTTTTATAATTTTTTTTACTTACTTTTTATTATTTTTTTTATTATTGTTTTTTTTTTAATAAGAAATATTTTTTCCCGCAAAACATATAAATTAGTGATTCATTACAAAGAACATGACACGAAAACCACGTTTCGCAGGCAGTTTTTATCCAAACAATTCCAACGACTTAAACAAACAAATTTCTGAATGCTTCGAACACAAGTTAGGGCCAGGAGATTTACCAGTAAATAAAAGAACTAAATCTATAAAAGGAGTTATAGCACCTCATGCAGGTTATGTATTTAGTGGTCCTTGTGCTGCCTGGAGTTTTAAAGAAATTGGTGAGTCAGAGTTCCCAGATATTTATATAATTTTAGGTCCTGATCATCACGGTTCAGGAACGTGTATAAGTCTTGAAAACTGGGATACTCCTAATGGAACTGTTAGAGTTGATAAGACATTTGGAGAAGCACTTTTGCAAAAACACAAAACATTAAAAGTTAATGAGTCTGCACACCAAGAAGAGCATTCAATTGAGGTTCAATTACCTTTCTTGCAGTTTGTCAGCAATGATAAGATGCATGAATTAAAAATACTGCCAATAATTGTTAGTCATGATTGTGATTATAAAAAACTGGCATTAGACATAAAAGACTTATTGATTGAGCAAGGTAAAAAATCAGTATTTATTGTTTCAAGTGACTTTACACATTATGGAAGAAACTATCATCATCTACCTTTTACTACTGATATAAAAAAAAGAATATATGATGGTGACCAAGTAGCACTTGATATTATTAAAAAAGGGAAAGCTGAAGAATTCTTAAAATTTACTAATGATAACCTAATGACAATTTGTGGTGATATGCCGATTGCATTGTTCCTTAAATGTATTAAATCAGAAAAAGTAAGTGTTGAGCAATATTATACAAGTGCAGATATTACTGAGAGTGACTATAAAAACTCAGTAAGCTATGCAAGTGTTATATTTTATTAATCATTAACATTGATTTATTATACTTTAATTTATTATATAACTAATTATAAAACTATCTTTTTTTGTTAAAACAGTCATTTATGTCATATTCTCTCCCTTTTTTTTATTAATTTAAACGGTTCTCGTAACCAAAAGAAAACACAATATTATTTCCCTAAATAAAAACATCTTATTAGTTATAATTTTTTTTTACCATAAAATATCCGTCACTTAAAGGCCAAACATAAAAGGTGTGCCCATGCTTTAAACAGCAATATTTATAAACTTCTTTTCCAACGATACTTTTATGAGTAATTTTACTACAAAAAAAGAAGGGATGCGTGAATTGTATATTTTGATAATCTCAATTGTTGCAATCGTGGGAATTCTTACAATAGTTTTGTTTGTTGTAATGTTAAGGAGTAACATAACTACCAATATTGGCAAAGCATATTATAATACTAATTCAGAATTAGAATCTCATAAAACTTCTTGGGGTTATGTTTCAGGCAATACTTATTATATTGGTTCTTCTGATTCATTTATTTTAAATAAAGATGGAAGTATACTTGTTATTAGACAACCTGGATTGTCGACACTTTCCTGCAAATGTTCAGTAAGTCATTGTGGCTCTCAATGTTTAATGACAATTAGCAATAACAAAATTAGTTGTGCTGGAGATTATTGTCAAATCAGAATTTTTAATAATTAATTAAAAAATATTTATAAATTAAATATTTATAAATTATTAAATTATATTTGTGTATTAAATATATGTTAATGTATACAAATATTAAACTTGAGGAGGGACTAAAATGTTAAACAAAAAAGACAAATCATCTCTTGATTATGGGAGTATGCATGATTTGAATGTTGTTTTGTTCTCTGTTGTTGCTATTATTGGAATAATCTCTATTGTAATTTTTATTTTATTGTTAAGTCAAGGAATAAGCTTAAGCAAATCAACAAAAAATTCAGCTGGAAATGCCTATAGCGTTCTTGATCAAAAAAACGATATCATACTTAATAAGGATGGGACAATACACATAATGACTCCTGAAGGTAAAATTATTGCGGATTGTTATTGTCCAAAAACAAAATGTCCTGATTGTAGGATTAGAATAATAACAAGCGGATAAGTCTTAAGATATTTTAAATAATTATACTTAAAAACATTTATAGAGTATTATTATATTAAATATTGTTATCTAATGAATATTAAATTTTCGTTTTTAGAATCAGACATTTATCATATTTTTTTGTATAATTCAGTCAGATTTAGTTCTAAACAAGAGACAGGAGTTGTGAGTTCAAAATTATTTAATACTTTTGGATGAATTTCGCCGATATAAGCAATTTCTTTTTTATCAACACTTATTCTTCCAACTCGACCTTCAATAAATGTTGTATGTTGCACCTCACTAATATCATATTCTATTCCAAATGACC
The DNA here is from genome assembly GCA_038884715.1 of Candidatus Woesearchaeota archaeon. GTDB lineage: Archaea > Nanobdellota > Nanobdellia > Woesearchaeales > UBA9642 > JAWABG01. The sequence continues at coordinate 125,494 of JAWABG010000001.1, forward strand.
TCATTAAGTAATCAACTACTTGTCTAACTTTCGTGAAATCACTATCCTTTGAAGCCAAACAAATACAGAGCCTGTCAAACTCAGAAACACCAGTAGGATTATTATTATCTTTTGAATTATTATCTTCTTTTACAAACACAGTTCCAATCTCAAATATATTTTGAGGATACTCATTTGCTTTATTGTCTTGCAAATTTTTTAGTAATGAGGGAGTTAGCCAAGCTCTAAGAATGTTGTGCTCTTCTGAGAAACTATTCGCCAACTCGACTACTTCAATATTATAGCAGCTTAGCTCTTGTTGAATCTTTTTATTGGTTAATGAAACGTTTTTTACTTCAATTAATCCAATATTGGTAAGACAGTTTCTTACTTTATTTTTAAAAACTTCAAATCTATTCTCTTCTCCGATTGTTGCAACCTTTGGAATTATCCCTTCAAAATTATTATAACCATATGCAATAGCTACATCCTCAACTATATCTATTTGGTGTATAATGTCACATCTATAGCACGGAATAATTACTGTTTTATTTGAATACTCAAAACCCATTTTTTCTAAAAGACCTTTTAGTTCATTTTCTTTTAATTTTAGTCCGAGTATTTTGTTAATGTAATTTATGTCAATCTTTATTTTTTCATTATCAAAATTAGGAGTTATACTTGTATTCTTAAAATCCAATTCAGTTCTTTTTTCTTTATTGTGTTCCCCATAAATTATTTTTATTTCATATGCAACTCCACCCATATCAATAAAAGCTGTTACGATCATATTGAGGCATTTACTTAAATATTCAAAATCAAAACCACTAACCTCAATAAATACATCTCTTGTATTTTCTGTTATTTTTCCAACAGTTTCGGAGTTAATAATTGGAGGTATTGATAATATCTCATTATTTGCATCAATAAAGATTGGAAAGACTTTTTTTCCATCTAAAAGATGTGCATATTGTTTTCCTGTAGGATGATTTTTTAAGATCTCGTTTCCATTCATTTTTTTGTTTGACTCTAAAGGCATAAAGAAAATTTCTTCCGGACTTTTTGCAGTATATTTTATAGGAAATCTAATTTTTTCAAGCGGATAAATTCCTATCGCGCATTTTTTTCTATTTCTTCCATATGTAATGTGGAGTTTTTCCTGAATTTGTATTACCTCTTTAATTTTTTCATCATCAAATTTAATATTTTTAACAACACCACAAGCTGTGAATGGTCTTACATTTTTAACACTCTTGTCAACAAAGACTTTGTAATCTGATTTTGTGGTTGTGTACCTCCTTATTCCTTTTTTTATTCCAAAAAAACTAGATAATGCCCTCGCAAAACCTTGCTCGCTCAACAAATCAGGTCTGTTTGGAAATATCTCTACATTTATGTAGTTTGTATCAATACTGTCTAAACCCACACCTATCATCGGAATCTTATCCTTAAGCTCTTCATCACTATATTTTTTTCCAAGTAATTCAAATACTGTTTTTTTATTTAAGTTTACTGTTGGCATTTTTCAATACATTTTTATAATATTATATTTTTTTATATCTTATATTTATTTTAGCATATCTTCTCTAATCTTCTTACTGCTCTTCTTATTTTTCTTAATTCTTGATCTCCTATTGCAAATACAATAACACCTGCAAGTATAAATACAACACTAATACTTAACGTTTTCATAAGTGTAGACTCAAACAACATATAGCCAAACAAAAAATTAATGCAACCCAAAATAATTAATATCATTCCTAAGTTTAGGTATTTCATTATGTGTTCATGACTGAGTTTAAGTCTCTGTATAGCAATACCTTTATCAAATTCATGAATTTCTTTTATATGCGTGTTCGGATTTTCATCTTTATTTGTGTATATCATTTTTATCCTCCCAAGACCAAACTATTTTTATTTTTTGTAATTATTTTTTTAATAATTTTTTGTGATTTTTTATATATTCATTTTATAATTTTTGAAAAATTTAAATAAAATATTCTTTTGCGTTTTTTAAAAAACTCAAATCATTTTTATTAATTTCTCTCAGATCATTAATTCCATAATAACTCACATATGTTCTTGAAAGTCCAAGACCCCAAGCTAACACAGGAATTTCTTTTCCTAAGAGTGGAACAACAACTTCCGGCCTGAAGATTCCACTCCCTCCCAATTCAAACCATTGCTTGTGTAATGGATGAAATACCTCTATCTCCATGCTTGGCTCTGTGTATGGAAAATGAGCAGGTCTCATTCTTATCTTTTCGTAACCCATTTTTTTAAAAAATTCTGTGAGGTATCCTTTCAAATGTTTCATATTTGCATTTTCATCGATAACAATACCTTCACAATGATAAAACTCAAATAAATGCTTCCAATCAAGGACCTCGTTTCTAAAAACCTTTCCTACACAAAAATATTTTCCTGGTATGTCATCTTTTTTTAATTTATGTAATGTTTGGGCACTCAAAACAGTTGTGTGTGTTCGCAAAAGAAGTCTTTTTGCTTCTTCAGGATTCCACTTATACCTCCATCCCTTTGAACCAACTATTCCTCTCTCATGTGTCTCTTCAATTTTTTTTGCTAGCTTGGTATCCTCAATTATTCCTTTTTTTTTCAGATAAAAAGTATCTTGCATTTCTCTTGCAGGATGATCTTGAGGTACGAATAATACATCTAAATCCCAGAACGCAGTTTGGATATTGGTGCCAATCATTTCCTTGAATCCCATATCTAAAAAAATTCTTTTTACGTAATCTATAACAGTATTCTCAAAATGCTTTTTTCCTCCAAATATTTTTGGGACGTCAGCCTTAATATCATATGACCTAAATTTTTTGTTTTTCCAAGCACTATTTCTTAAAATGTTCTCATCTATTCTGTTAATAAAGTTTTTGTCATTTATTTTTTTTCCGGAAATTAACCTAATCTTATCTTCAGGTATAATAAAAATCTCTTTTTTAATTTCATTCTTGATTATATTCTTCCTCTTTCTCAACTCTGAGTATGCAAATCTATCCAGTTCACTTAGAGAGTTAATACTAACAGGGAAAGTGCTTTTTAAGAACTCAAGCTCCGGATATTTACTCAATATTTTTTTTCCATTTTCAAGAATCCTTACAATCTTATCTTTTCTAATTTCAATGGCAAGTCTTCTTTTTAAAATACCCAAGCACACCATTAATTCATCTTTATCAAGGTTTGCTTTTTTTTGAATCTCTTCTATTGTTAGGTCATTTTTTTCAATAGCAGTCAGAAATCTTAATTCAGGAAGTCCTTGCTTTAAATATTTTATACCATTAACGTCTAAATTTATTATTTCAGAATATTTCTCTTCAATATTTATCAAAGATTTATTTTTTAGCCATTGGACTGCTCGCATTACTTCAACTTCTTGCATTCCTGTTTTTTTTATTATATCAGTCACACTTATATTTTCATTAAGAAAAGGCAATAACTTCCTTTCTAACGGATGCAATTTTTTTAATATATCCTCCATGAATCTAAAAAAGAAGAGGCAATTTATAAATATTGTTGAAAATAAATGCTGAAAATTTTATAAATAAATAACAATCTCCATCTCTAGAACACATATTTAATAGAAAAAATTCTTAAAGAGTAAATGTGTTCTTTAATATATGGCCTTTGCATTTGACTGCGATGGTACAATATATGATTCTAAACATGCTATTTTTAGCATCACTAATCTTGCGATGGCTAAGTTTGGCTATGAAGCCAAGAATTTTGAAGAATTAATGAAACATTATCAGAGTAAAGATTGGAGAAAGTATTATCATGATCTTGGAGTGAAGGATGATCATATTGATGCTGTAATTACAGAATATGTTCAAAAGTTTGAGACTGCTCCCAAATCTAATCTTATTGAAGGAGCTAGAGAACTTTTAAGAAGTGCGAGTCTATCTAAAAGGCCTGAGCTTTTTTTTATTGTAACAAATGCTTTGAGACCAGTAATTGAGATGAGATTTAGAAGAGATAGTTTAGACGAATTTATTCCAAATATTAAATCAGCGTTTCAAGGGAAATATCTGTTGCTGTCAGAAATTATGCAGTCGCTTCCAAATAATGAACCAATGTATTTTTTATCAGATACAATTTGTGATGGTGAAGACTGTCTTAAACTGAAAAAATTGGGTTTCAATATTCATTTTTGGGCTATAGCTCATTCTTATTCATTTAACACTGCGCATGATTTAAAAGCATTTGTGGATGCACATAAGGAGTTCTGCAAAATCTTTAATGATTTATATGAAGTTACAAAAGAATTGGCTCAGAGGATTACGTTAAGAAACCGGAAAATATAATAGAACAAATAAATAAAATTTATTTATTTAGAACTTTGTTTGTTTTTTCAGAATAATAAATAAATGCAACTTAGTAAATATACATATGCCACTTCAATTAATAAAAATAGTAATACTGTTAATACTCCTTCAACCGGTCCTGTAATTAATGATAAAAAAACCGGCAAAGCAAACAT
>JAWABG010000002.1:0-94884 GCA_038884715.1 Candidatus Woesearchaeota archaeon
TCTGCCCGATTGAAAACTCGACAAAATATATTCCGCTTGCCGCATCCGCACCTGTATCATCCTTGCCATTCCAGCAAACGGAGTATTCTCCTGAATTAGAAACCTTGTAATCATTAATTAATGTCCTAATCTTTTGGCCTGCAATATTGTAAATATCAATATCTATTCTACTGTTTTTTTCTTTTTCTGGAATAAAATATTTTATAGTTGTGTTTTCGTTAAAAGGATTTGGATAATTTTGTCTTAGATAAAAATTATCTGGCTTATTTAGAAGTTTATCATCTATATCAAAACTTCTAAATTGAAGAACAAATAATGGCATTGCAAAAAAATGGTAATATCCATCATATAGTTCTTCTAAATTACAAACTACTGTAACACCTTGCCGAACAGTATCAGGATAAATCCTTCTAAAATTAATAGTGCCAAGACTAAGGTAATCTATTCCCATATTTACTACGAGTGTATCACCATATCCAAAATATCTTGGAAAAATTCCTCTTAGGGAGATATAAGAATCATACTCCCAAGATATATACCCTTCATACCTTCCAATGACCCTATTAAAATATATAAAAGATGAACTGTCGCCAGGAACAATATTTAATATTTGTGAAAGGTTATTTATGCTTTTTCCAAACCAGAAATACTTACCGCCGTTATTAATGTATTGTGCAAAGTTCAGGCTGTCCTGTCTACTAACATCTACCCTATATCCATATGCGTTATATGTTGGAAACATAAACAACAAGTTATTTGAAGGAGCAGGAACTATGCTTGTGGTATCTGCATCTGTTGCTAAATCTATCATTGTTTGTTTAATTAAGTTTAAAAGATTTGGTGGTGTGCAATACTTATTAAAAATCTTCACCTCTGTAAGTGCAGAAGCAGAATTTGATAATAAAGAGGCAACAAGCAAACTTTTCAAAATATTCGTTCCTTTTCTAGAAAAATCTTTAAATATTGTTTTTATAAAAGGTTTATGATCTGATACTCCAGATAATGGGTTTTGATTTTTATGAAGATTAAAATATTGATTTATTTTTTTTTCAATACCCACATTTACCCCCCAAATTTACTTACATTTAATATTATAATAATTATAATATAATATTATAAATAAAAATATAATAAAATTTACTATACTCAAAATATCAACAGGACATGTTCTAAATTTTATAAAGTAAAACTAATTAATAAATTTTTTGTTTATTTCGTATTGTTCAGCATATATTATTCAACATATAGATTAAAGGTTAGCTGTTAAGAATTCGGCTGTTTTAACATCGGCATTAAGCGATGTTTTTTTTTCACAAATGAGCGAAGGCAGGCAACCCTAAATATTGTCTGCTTTACAGTTATTTGATATTAAAGTAAGTAAAAACTACGGCATCTATCTAATTTCCTCAAAAATATGAATTTTTGGGACCCTAAAAATCTCTGATTTTTATGGCTTTGGCAGTAAGAAAACTCTGCGTCGCTTCGCTCCTTGCCTCGCCCACTTTGTAGGCTCGGTCGGCTAACAGGAATTTAATGACTTCACTCCGCTCGTCACTTCGTAGCTTCTCTCCGTTCCGTCCAAATTGAATTTCCAGCTCGGCTCGTAGGGTTGCCTCTCGCTGAGGGAAATTCAACTTCGTTAAATTCCGATGTTATCCAAACTTTTACTTACCTTAAGACGACTGGGCGAATTCCGTAACGAAAAGGATTAAAAAAAGAAACCAAAAATCAATGAACAGAAGATAATTTTATTTACATTTTATTAAATATTTAAAAACCTGTTCTATTAATAATTTTTATATTCATCAATTATTTTTTTTGCTTCAATGGCTGTTTTCTGATCAATAATTATTTTTCTAAGTGCCTTTGTTATTGTAAATGGTTTTTCATGTTGCCAAATATTCCTTCCTACCGCAATTCCCATTGCACCAGTGCTCATAATCTCCTCAGCCATATGCAAAAATTCGGAATCACACACCTTCTCACCGCCAGCAATTACAATTTTAGCTCTGCCTGCACTCTTAACAACCCACTTAAACTCTTCTGGTTTGTGATTATATTTTATTTTGATAACATCTGCCCCCAGTTCTAATCCAACTCTGGCGCTATATGCTAAGATGTGAGTATCAAGATCATCCTTAATTGTTGGTCCTCTTGGATACATCCATGCAAAAACAGGAATTCCATAATCATGAGCCTGCTCGACGATATCCCCAAACTCTTTGAATATATTAGGTTCCTCAGGACTTCCATCATAAATTGTGTAGCCTATGGCGCTTGCACCAAGTTTTATTGCCCTCTCAACGCTACAAAGCTTTCTTGAAATAGGATTAATATTTGTCAAGTTGGTTTTTCCATTTATCTTAAGGATTAATGGAATTTCTCTATACGGTCCATAATAATATTTTTCTGCAATTCCATTATGCAAAATGACTCCTGTGTAATTACCTTCGAGCGCAATGTCAAGAATATATTCAGGATCAATATTCTTTTCATTAAAGTCACTAGGCCCATGCTCCAATCCTTGGTCATATGCAAGAATCATAGATCTGCCTTTACGCATAAACTTATTAATATTAATTGCCATTGAAACACACCCCTTTATTTTTTTTCCATTTCACTTTTAAAAAATGGGTTGAACAGCTAAAGCAAGGGTCATACGCTCTAATTAATTTTTCAATCTCCAAAATAACTTTATCTTCTGGCTGGCCAAGTAATGTTGGCAAATATGCTTTAATATTTTCTTCCATATGCCTAAGATTCTGGCATGTGGGAGTTATAATATTTGCTTTAGTTACATTTCCATTTACATCAAATGTATAATCATGAAAAAGTAATCCTCTTGGAGCTTCTGTACAAGCAATACCTCGACCTGGTTTAAGTACTGGTTTTATTGGATCTTCTGGATGAAGATTTATTGTTTCTATTGTTTGTATTGCTGTATCAATCCAATGAACAAGTTCAATAACTTGTGCAATATTATTCATAAATGGATTAAAACAAGGAAGAGTAATTTTTGATTTTTTTAATAGTTTTTCAGCATCTTTTGTTAATAATTTTGAATTATTGTTAAGTCTTGGAAGTGCTCCAACCATATATTCTTTTCCTTCTTTTACTGCGAATTTTGATGTTGCATAGTCCTCCAAATATTCTTCAATATATTTGTCATAGTTCTTTGGATCCATTTCAAATAATTCGTTACTGATAATCGTGCCAGTTATTAAAGGAAATCCGTCTATTTGTTTTAAAGACATGTGTTCTGATTTTTTTTCAAACTTTGGATAATTTAATGATAAAAATAAGTCTGCTGTTGCATTTGCATCATCCTTAGCTCGTTTCAATCTGATTAATAAGTCTTTCATGTTTTGTTGTGATGGAATTGAGCTAAATCCCCCAACAATAGTTGTTACGGGATGCATCTCTCGACCGCCAATAGTTGTAACAATATCATTTCCTAGTTTCATTAATCTGAGTGCTTGCTCTATTTCCCTTTTGTATTTTGGAACCATAGCTAACGCACTCTCAAAACCAAGATAGTCTGGAAGAGCAAAAAAATAAAGATGTGTGGCGTGGCTTCTAATTCTCTCACCTATTGTAATTAATTCTCTCAATGTTTCTGTTTGTTTTGTAACCTTAATATTAAATGCGTTCTCAATAGCTTTTTGGCATGTAGTTGTATGAGCAACGCTACATATACCACAAATCCTCGAGGTTATCTCTACAATCTCATCATATTTTCTTCCTAACACTATTCCCTCAAAGAATCTGGCTCCTTCTTGAGCTTTAAGATTGCATTTTTTTACAATATTTCCATCTGTTTCAATCTCAAGACTTGCATGTCCCTCAATTTTTGTTATATGATTTATTGCAATCGTGGTCATTTTAATTGTATTTTTATAACTTTATTATTATTTTATTATTAGCCTTTTTTATTATCTCATATTTTTTCTTTGCTATTTTTTTGGTTAAGTTTTTTTAATTTTTACTTTTTTTTTAATTTTTTTTTCTTATTATCTATATTAATTTCTTTTTTGATTGATTTCTTAATATTATTAATTTTGTCTATTCCGACTTTTACAGGATTTTCAATAATTTGATCCTTTATAATTTTTAGGGTTTTGGCAATCATTTTCTTTCTGTTATCTTGTAGATCTTCAGGTTCTAATCCTTGTTCTCTCATATATTCATTAAATTTGATACCTGCATATTTATTTAATCTTTGAAGCATTAATTTTTTATCAAATCCTTTATATTTTGTCATCAACTCAAGCCATGCATAAATATTTGCATCTTTTATTGGACCTCTGCATCCAGTGCAACCATGATCAAAATTTGGGCATATAATGCTGCAATTTCCATCAATAAGAGGACCCATGCATTCAATGTTTTGGTCGAGAAGACAATAATTTTCTTTTAAATTGCAGATATAACACATGCTTCTCTCTTGAACATAAGGTTTTTTTCCAAGAAGAAATTGCTTGATAAAATACATAAGTTCCTCACGGTCAACAGGGCAACCCTTAATATGAAAATCAACTTTTATATATCTATCAATTGGATTAGGATCAAGACTTTCTAGATGTTCTGTTTTTTCATACACCTTATTTTCAATGTCCTTATCAACAAAATTTTTGATGCCTGGAGTACATCCGTGAACTGCACAAGCTCCTAATGCAACAACAATTTTTGCTCTTTCCCTTAATTTTTGCACCTGCTCAAGATCTCTTTTATCAGCTACTAATCCTTCAATAAAAACAATATCTATTGGTCCTTCGTCATTATTTTCTTTTCCTAAAGGAAACGCAACAATATCCACAAGATTAGCAATTGTGAGTATTTCTTCTCTAAATAACATTGTTAATTGGCATCCTGCACAACCAGTTACTCCATATATTCCTATTCTTGGTTTTGTTTGTTGTAGCTTCATTTTATAACTTTATTTTAAAATTTCATTCTGTTACATTCTTTATTTCATTATATTTGAACACAGGTCCATCTTTACAACTGTATTTGTCATGGATCATGCAGTGACCACATTTTTGTATACCGCATTTCATATGTCTTTCCATTGATATGTAAATGTTATCTTCTCTTATGCCTTTTTTCAATAATTTTTCAATTGAAAATTTTATCATAATTGGAGGACCGCAAAGTATTACTTTTGCCTTCTCTGGTAAATTGGTTTGTTCAATCAAATCAGTCACTAAACCAACTTTTCCTTCATATCCAGAACCAGGATCAGCCTTATCTACAGTCAAATAAAATTTAAAATCCTTTTGCCAAGCAGCAAAATCGTTCTGAAACAAAATTTCTTTCGGACCTCTAAATCCAAAAAAAATAATCACATCACCAAAATTATTTCTATGTTTTTGAATATACTGTATTACACTTCTTGGTGGAGCAGTTCCAGTACCTCCCCCAATAAGAACAATATCGCAGTTATGCATTTCATTCATGGGGTAACCATGGCCATACGGTCCTCTTAATCTAATTTTATCATTTTTATTTAAATTCAATATGTGGTTTGTAACGTTTCCAACATTTCTTACTAGAAGTTCAAGTTCTTTGTGATTATAAGATGCATTTGAGATGGGTGCTTCGCCAACCATAGGAATATTAACCTGTAAAAATTGACCTGGCATCGGATTCATTTTTGTCTTTATTGTTAATAGAGCAGTATCTTCATTTAATTTTTTTATACTTTTAATTGAGTACTCTTCACTTGCGTAAGGATTTAAAATCTTTCTACTAAATAATCCCATTGTTTGTTGCCTCTTATTTTTTAAAGTATATTTGTATTTATTTAAGGAAAGGTACAAATATAATATTTTTTATTAAATATTAAATATGTTCATTAAATATTATTTATTAATTCTACAAAATCAACTTTAGTCGGACAGGCTCTAATACACCTTCCACAACCAGTGCACATGTAAATTCCAAATTTATCTTTAAAGTATTTTAATTTATGATAAATCCTGTGTTTTAATCTTTGTGTTCTTGTCTCTCTAAAGACATGCCCACCCGCAACCCTTGTGAATTCCTTAAACTGACAACCATCATACACAATATCTCTTGAGCCAGTTTTCAAATCTAGATTTATGTTATCTATTACATCAAAACAAGTGCATGTTGGGCATAATGTAGTGCACTGTCCACAATTCAGACATTTTTTACTTAATAAATCCCAATTATTATGAACATATATTTCTTCATAGTTTTTGTGATCTAATTTTTTATCGGTTTTTATTGTTGGAATTTCATAATCATAATCCTTCAATCCACTGATAATCTTTTTGCCTTTATCTGTTCCTACATCTACAAAATATCCATCATTTAATTCAATAAGATATAAATCATAATATTTTGTTAGCTCCATCGTCTCACAAAAACAATATTCGTTTTGGGGAAAATGACAATGAATTCCTACAAGTATTGTGTTTTCTCTTCTCTTTTTATAGCTTGGTAGAACAAATTCATCATTGAACAATTTATCAATAATCTTTATTGCATTAAGATCACACAATCTAAGTCCAAAAATAATTTGTTCTTTAATCTTGTCATTTGTCTCAACAATTTTTCCATCTTTATACTTAAAAATAGATTCTGATTTTGGGAATAATAACTTTTTTGGAGGAAACCAAGGATTTCCTTTTAAAACAATCTCATTGATGTTATCTATATTCTCAAATCTAAGTGTATCTCTCTGAACCGGTGCCCAAAGTTCACCCCTACTTTTGAGGTTGAGAATAAATTTATTAAAGTCCTCTTTTTTCAAATACTTACCCATCTATGTTATATCTAAGAATACTGGTTTATAAAGTTATTGATAATTATTTTGATTTTTTATCTAAACTATTTAAGATTTTTATTACTTCTTGCTTGGCCATTTCATTATCATAATTAAGTGGAATTCCAATTATCGGAATCCTTTCCTTTCTGCCTATTTTTCTTATTAATCTAATAAAAAATCCTAAATCAAAATCATGAACACTCACATTAATTTTATTACTTAAAAATTTATCATTAATATACATTACTTTATTAATTCCTTCAACTGCATCTAAAACAAAAAAATTCTTATCAAGATAATTAAATAATTCTTCACTACCTGCACATTCTATAAATTCAAAATCCTTTAATCTTCCTTCCTTTTTCAACATATCACTAACTTTAAGTGCAATATTGTCTTTTTCTAAATATTTATTACCAAAACAAAGTATGTATTTCATAATTATGTAAATAACTAATAACTAATTAAAATAATTAATTATATAAATCATCAATTATAAATATTAAATGATGTTTAATATAATTAAATTAAATATTAATTTTATAATTTTTATTATTATATTATTATATAATTTTTTTATTATTATATAATTTTTTATAATTTTTTTATTATTATATAATTTAAGTTATAGTAATATTAATAATTTTTAGTATTAATAATTTATAATTATTAGTTAATAAAATATATACTTATTAAATACAATATATACTTATTGTTTAACATAATTTCCTAATTATAATGTAATCTCCATTTTATTATAGAAATTTTTTTAACTCTTTGAGGGATGTTATTCTTTTTTTATATTTTGGATGCTTATTCTTTCTGTCAATTAAAATACCTCTAATTCCAATATTTTCTGCTCCTCTAATATCATCTTCAAGGGAATCTCCAACCATAACAATATCTTTTTTATTGATACCCAATTTATTTACCATCAGTTCAAATATTTTCGGGTTCGGTTTCATAATTCCTACTGAAAATGAAGGAATAATCACATCAAAAAACTTTTCTATTTTATATTTAGCACATAATTTATTGAAGTTTTCATAATCTGTATTCGTTATAAGGCCTAATTTATATTTTTTCTTTAAAAATCTTAGTTCTTTTAAAACCTCTGGGAACGGGGCGTGATAAGAATATGATTTTTTATAGATTTTTTCAAGCGTTGACACTTTTTGTTTGGTTGGTTTTATATTTAATTCAATTAATAAATTAATTATCGGCACTCTAATATTATTATTAATTTTGAGCATAAAATGTTTTTCAAATAATTTGATGAATTTGTAGTCTTTTATATCACAACCTAACTTTTGAGCGAATAATTTAAATGGATGAGGTTTTTGAGTATTATGAAATAGTGTATTCCAACAGTCAAAAATTATGGCTTTTGTCATCAATTTGTTATAAACTATTGAATAATCTTTTTATTAATTTTGTTATTTTATTTATTAATTAACAATATGTATGTATTTAACAATATGTATGTATTGTTTTTCCATTTTTTTCTATTTATTAAAAATGCGAATAATTGTTTTTTCAATTATAAAAATTATAAAATTGTATTAATTAATTTATCATATGTTAATTTATAATATTATAATAATTATTTGCAACAACAATTAATTTTATAAATAACTAATTTCTCTAATAATTTGAGGTGTTTTTATGAGTCTTGTTAATTTAACAAGTACAAATTTCGAAAAAGAAGTTATTGGTTCTAAAAAACCAGTTATTATTGATGCGTATGCTGAATGGTGTGGTCCTTGTAAGTTAATGGCTCCTCTTTTTGAAGAACTTAGTAAAGAAATGAATGAGTATAAGTTTTTAAAATTCAATACAGATGAAGATGAAAAACTCGCAGCAATGTTTGGTATAATGAGCATACCTACTTTGTTGATTTTTAATAACGGTAAGGAAGTAGATAGAATAACTGGGTTTATGCCAAAGATGATGTTAAAAGAAAATATAAAGAAAATAACAAAAAATTTATAAACTTATTTTTATATTTAATATTTAGGTTAATATTTTGGGGTGTTGTTTGTATATATCCATCTATATTTTAAATTTATTTATGTTCTATAACGAGTGGGATAAAATTATGGGTGAGGATATATGGTTGGGGCTAGGTTAAGGGGAAAAATCAATATAAGAAAAAATAAAAATAATAATGAAAATAAATATAATGCATCTTCTTTTTGGGTATTTTTGACAATATTGTTTTTAGTGTTGTTTTTAACTACATTATATCTTTATTTTAATAAAAACGAAAGTGTATTTTCATTGCTAACTGGTGCTTCTTCTATGAAAGACAGGAACATTATTGAAAAGACAAATGAAATTATTATTGATAGAAATATTGCTTCACAAAAAGCTTTGGACTTTTTTAATACAAAAATATTAGGTAATGAAGCAAAAACAGCAGTATTGGCAAAGATTGACGAAAAAGATTCACTTTATGAAATAAAGATTAGTTATAACAACAAAATATATGAAGCATATATGACAAAAGACGGCAGGTATTTTTTTCCAACAGGATTTTTACTAGAAGAAACACAATCAGAATCTAATTAAATTTGTAATTAATATTTTTATTAGTTATTATTTTGTTATTAATTTTTTATTAATTATTTTATTTTTTTTATGTTATTTTTATATTTGTATATTTTTGTGTTGTTTTTATTATCTTATTTTATTAACTATTATTTATATTGATTTTGTTTTTATTGTATATTGTTATTTATTTCTATTCATTCTTATATTATGTATTGATAAAACCCAAGAAGATTCCAAGAATGTTCGGAATCTTCCCGGGAAAAAGAGGTGAGTATAAACAATATTAGTATTATTTTAATTGTATTAGAGTTTTATTTTTCAAATCCGGTTTTTCAATTAAGATATTTCACTCTTTTTTTATAATACCCCCAATTAATTTTCCACTATTGAATAGTTATACTTATTTAAATATTTTTCTATTCAATACTATTTTAGAATGGTGACATTTTCGTTGTGTGTTTTGTTGCGTGTGTTATTATTGTTATTATATTTATATTATTTATTGTATTTGTAATTTTATAATTTTGTAATATGGTACTATGATTTTTTTATTATTATATTTGCAACATTCACAAGTTTTATATATTTTGAGACTCTCTTTTTTATTATTTATAATTTTAATGAAGGAGTTTGTAAAATACAGCATTTTTCTATCTGTATTTTACTGAATGTGTCTTTAATACGAATTTAGTGACTTTAGACTGATTTTTTTAAAGTCCTTAATTTGATAGTTCGAGATTTAAAAACCATAAGAAAACACCACTTTATAGTAATAACAAAATCACAAAATTTATAAAGAGAGAATTTTCCTGATAATAAAATGCTTAAAATAAAACCAAAAACAAAAAAGAGAATAATAAAAATAGCAGTATTGACATCAATACTTAGTCTAATCCCTCTTCCACAATCCGGAGCAAATAATAATTATGAATTAACTATAGAACAAAGAATTAATCGTATCCATACAAATATTAATAAATTAAATTCTGTGCTTGTAGAATTAGAACCAAAAATAATGGAATATATATATTTTAATAAACTAGCTGAAATAGGATATACTTCTGAGGTGAGAGAAAACATTGAAAGTTCATTAATATCAGATAATGTATATAAAAAAGTTTCAAAACAATATCAAATCAGCAAGGAGCAATATATGATGCTAAAATTTGCTTCAAACAAATTAAAAGTTCCACTAGAAAAATCAGTATCAGTAATGATTCAGGAATCGTGGGGAGATCCAAACGCCATATCGCTGGCTGGTTGTGTGGGAGATATGCAATTAAATGTTGGTGTTGCACTAGCATATAATATTCCAATATATCTTTCAGAAGATCTCAAAAATAAAAATTTTAGTTCATACAAAAAAGATCTTGAGGAAAAACTTAAAGGTAAAACAGAGTACCAAAAATATTTCATCGATGCCCGAGCCACACTAATCGGAACCTACAACGGGGTCAGACTATTAAAAGAATTAATAGAAAAATATGATTGTGATGATGTAAAGATTTATCTTGATTATAATGGTGGCCCATCCCAAGTCCAGAAACCAACAGAAAATGCTTTGGCATATGTAAATAAAATAATTTATCGAGAAAATTTATTAAAAAATTTGTAATTTTTATGATTTTTAATTTTTTGATTTTCAAAACAAAACATTTAATAATTCTTATTCTTATCTCTAATGATGAGACCTAAAATATTAAGTATTTATTTAATTCAAAAGAAGGCTCGGAGAGAATTAAGACTAAATAAATATTTTACTAAAAAAAACAAACTTTTAATTCTTAATGACGATTCAATCGAATTTAAATTTATTATTAATGTGTTTGATGAAATATTTAATAAAAACCTTAATATAAAAAAAATTAAAAAAATTTATCCAATGCCCCCTAATTATAAATTAATTAATCATAAATTAATTATTCCTTGGAGTCTCGATAGAGAGATAAATGAAAAGATATTATGTTTTTTTGAAAACAAGGATATAAATGTTAAGATATATGAAAAAAATATTCTTAAATTATTCAAAACAGTTAGCGAAGATGAAATGAAATATTACTTAACTACTAAAAAAATTCGTTTTAAAAACTCGAATAATTCTAATAATAACGAGTTTGTTGAATCTCTTGAAAAATTATATCCTGGAAGCAAAAATACGTTGTTAAAAAGTCTAAATAATGTACTTCATTAAATTCAAGTGTTAAGTTCAATTGTGTTTAATTTCTAAATTACGAAAACGGGGAGAAGTTCGGTGCTTCGCACATATATACACTCGCCACGCTCGAATTGATTGTAACTTAAACACAACTCTGCGGACGCAGGTCTCTCACACTTCATATGGAAAACGAACTTAATAGGAATTTAACAGTTCGCAGGGTCGGCTTCGCCTAAAACGCCAAGCGTTTTCTCACGCTCTCCCAAATTTATTTTTTGATGTCGGAATTTTGTGGAATGCCTGAAAATTCCTCCGCTCTGAAAAATGTTTTTTCATAATTTTTTTTTTAATAAAAAACTATTTAAAATATGTCTAATCTTAACAAAACATGGACGGATTTACGCATGTATTATCTGGCTTTGTTATAGGAAATTTAATTAGCTTGAATAACTGGACCTTGATTTTATTCACGATTATTGCTTCTTTGATTCCCGACATTGATATATTGCTCGCAATTTTCGAGGATAAGCATTATATAAAACACCATAGAAATATTACGCACGGACCATTAGGTATTATTATTCTGGCAGGAATTCTGAGTTATATTTTCTCATTTTTCATAAAGGATTTTATTACCCTTTTTGTCATTGCAGTTTTTACCATAGTTGTACATATTGCATTGGATTTGACGAATGCATATGGCACTAGAATACTGAGTCCATTTAAAGAAAAATTGTACGCTTTAGACATACTGCCAGAAACAGACCCGTGGATATACTTAATGTTGATTGGTGTTTCTGTTGTATTTATTTTTTTTAAAGATTATGCAAGAATTGCTGAATTCTGTTTTTTGATATCATTTGTATTCTATTTGTTATTGAGAGTAATATTCTATATCTTGGCATATAACCAAATAAGAAAATATTATAAAAAAACAAATTTCTATCTCGATCCAACAAGACTTAATCCTTTGACGTTCAGGGTGATTCTTATTCGTGGGGCGGATTATAAAACATTTTATTATAATATTATAACTTGTAGAGAATCGGATATTGAGAAATTCAAGAAAATCCAAGCAAAAATGAAAAAATTCCTTAAAACAGCGGAACTTCCAAGGATATATTTGAAATTCTCAAAATTTCCAATAGTAAAACAAAATAATCGTGGAAAAGGAAGACTTATGCTTGTGGATGTCAGATTCATAAATAATGGAAAAAAATCCCTTTTTGTGAATATCTTTACTAAGAATAAAAAGATTAAGAAGTCAGAGCTAAAATATTGATTTCATTTGAATATTTTTCGAGAATTATTACTGAATATTTATAAATAATTCAATTCTCACAGACCATATGAAAGACAAGTCATATATCTTATGGTTGTTGATATTACTATTAATGATAATTTTAATTGTTTTGATATTAATTAATAGCGTTCCATTATTAGTGCAAAAAATTCCTGAGGAGAATGGTTCGATTAATATTTATTTTTGTCCTCGTCAGAACTGTTCCTTTTATTTTATGCAGGCACTTGCGAACTCAAACTTTGCAGAATGTGCCTTGTATGATATTAATCTTCCAGAGGTCATAAATGTTCTGCAAAATAAAAATATTGACTTATTGGTTGATGAAGATAATTATTATGGTTATGGAAAAAAAATTGTTGGATACGGTATTATGCATAACAAATTTTGCGTTTTTGACACCGGAATAATTACTGGAAGCTTTAATCCAACATTTAATGATAATTATAAAAACAACAATAACCTACTTATTATTAATTCTGAGATTTTGAGACAGAATTATCTTGATGAGTTTAAGGAATTAAAAGAGGGTATCAATGTTAAAACGCGTAAAACTAAAGTAATAGTCAATGGAGTGTTATTTGAAAATTATTTTTGTCCTGAAGATAATTGTCAAGCTCATGTCTTGATGATTTTGAATGGTGCTCAGCACGAAATAAAATTTATGATTTTTAGTTTTACTGATGATGATATAGGAGATTTGCTTGTTCGAAAATTCAATCAGGGAATTCTTGTTACTGGTATTATGGAGAAGACCCAGCAAAATGACTATGATGAATATGAAAAATTATTTAGTAATGGCATCAATGTTTCCTGGGATAAAAATCCTGGAAAAGTCCATCATAAAGTATTTATAATTGATGGAAAAATTGTAATTACTGGAAGTTACAATCCAACAAAAAACGGTAACGAGAATAATGATGAGAATATAGTAATAATTCACGATGAGAGAATTGCTAGACTATACTTGGAAGAATTTGATTATGTTGTTAACAACTATTCTTAAGATTTAATCTTTTTTATCAACTTGCTATGTTTTAATATTTTTACCATACTATTTGAAGGATTTATGTAATTGAGATAACATATATAATCAAAAATAATATTGTCTTTTTAGGACGAGGAGAACTATTTTATTTTTCTTAAATCTTAGAATATAAATATTTATATACTTATTAATTTGAATTATCTTAATCATATATTTGTGAGGATAAAAATGGACCTAAGAAAGATTGTTGTAATAATTATCATTGCTGTTCTTTTTTCTATTTTTACAAATAGTTTTGCAGATGCTATGTTTAATCAGCCTCGGTATGAAGATATTTGTGGAACAAATTATTATAGAAAATATCCTTCCCCAATTTCAACTCCCGAGATTAATAATAATATTAATACTAATTGTAATACTAATACTAATTGTAATACTAATACTGCTTGTAATTCTACTATTATTTGCAATTGTAATTCTACCATTGTTTGCAAATATATAGAACCCACACAAGAAGAAAAAAATAATTGTGAGGGGAGAGGTGACCTAATTCCAGAATATGACTTGAATGGGTGTATAACTAGTTATAGATGTGACATGTGTAATGTTTATTTTCAGGATGCACAAACAAAGTATAATTTTAAGATTTTTTTAGTTATGAGTGTACTCGGACTTATTGCAATATCCTTAGGTATATACTTACCTGCGAAGACTAATCAATTACATGAACTAATTGGCACAGGATTTATGTTTGGAGGCCTAATCAGTATATTTGTTGGAACCGCAAGGTATTTTACAGATTTAGCTAAGGTATTAAAGCCGGTTGTAATTTTTATTGAACTGCTTCTAGTTATATGGATTGTATACAAAAAATTAAGTGATAATGGGAATTTAAATTATAACGGAATTACAATTCTTAAAAAACAGCCTAAAACAGATATAAAAAAGAAGAATAATAATATCTGAATTAATTATTCTTGTGAAAGTTAGTATCATTATAGTAGTGACATTCACAAGTTTTATAAATTATAACATATATCTAATTGATTGAAATTGATGAAATCATTTTTTTAATTAGAAAAGGTAAAATAAACCTTAAGATGAAAATGATTAAAGATAAAAATGAATCTTAAAGATAAACTAAAAAATGTAGTATATGTCGGATTAGCAGCATTAGCAATTAATTATATTTCTTGCGATAATTCTAATATCTTTTTTAATCAGAAGTCAAAAGGCATTCCTATTAGCGAATTTCAAAGTAATTTGATTTATAACGATGAAGACACGTTTTTTCAAAGTAAAAATTTAAAAAAAGAAAACTTTCAATTTTTATACGTGCAGTTCTACAGTAACAATTATAAAATACCTGAGAATGCAGTTGCTATTATCAACTTTAAACCCAGCAGATACGAGAATATCAATGGAAAAAAATATTTATTATATCCTGAAGGAGCAATTGTAATACCAAAAAATAATAAGTTTATGAATTAAAAATTTACTATTTATTTATCTTGATTGTTCTTATATTTTTTTAATTAAATTTTATTTTTTTTTTAATTAATCATTTTTTAACACTCGCCCATATTAATGGCAAAGCGATTGTTATATCACAAATAACATTCACAAAATTGCCTTTTGGATTCATCTTACCCCAGCTGATTCCTTCTTTTAATTCTGCGCCGCTACTTCCTCCTGGCTCTGGTCTGTCCATTGTAATCTGAATTCCATAATCCGCACCCCTCGGAGAAAACTGCATTGCTTGCTGAATATAATTTTTAGGAACTCCTCCTCCAAGGTAAATAACTCCTGCTTTTTTTGTCGTCCATGCTATGTCAAGTATTTCTTTCATGTCTTCAAATACCTTTACATTACATTTTTTTCCTTTTGCAATATTTCCCCATACTATAAGGCCAATACCAGAATCACTTATTGCTGGGCAAAATAAAGGGATTTTATTATTAAAACACGTTTTTAGTATGGATTTATTTCCTTCTCTTTCTGGAACAAGCTCACCTATTTTCCATAAAAAATCCTTTATACTTTCAATATTTGATAGCAACTCATAATTTTTCTTAAAAAAATCTTCCATGGTTTCGTACACTTTATTTGGCATATAAGAATCATAAATTCTATCAAATCCTTTTTTGTTGAGTTCTTCATCATCTGCATAACTATTACCCTGAAAATGATTAAATCCAAGAGCTTCGACTAAATCATGAGTTAACGTTGCACCAGTTGTTACAATTACATCAACATACGCTGATTCAAGCATATCTATGATAATATTTTTCATTCCTCCAGGTACAAGTGCGCCTGCAACTCCCAGAAAAACTTTACAATCCTTATCAGAATTCATCATCTGCAGAATTGTTGAGGCCTTGGCAATTTTTCCTGCACCCATAACCCCACTGTTTGACATTTCTTTTACTAATTCAGAGCAGGACATATTTTCTTTGATGTTAATTTGACTAACCTTGGCTAATTTCATTAGTAAAAGAAGAGTTGATTTATTTATAAATTTGTTCAAAAGCCATATTAAAAAGCCATATTACTTACTCTGCTGATCTCATATATGGCTGTTAATATGCGATCTTAATTAATTAAATATAACATGATCTCGGGATTTTCTATATATAATGCACTTATTTATATGATGTGTTTGTGAATCAATAGTCTTATTTAAATATAATTGTTAACATCTAATGCTTGAACAATGTTGTGTTAGCATAAACTATATAAACCATCTCAAGTTCTCTGATTTTGGTGATATTTATGGCAATAATCGGATTTAATTTTTTAAAAATTAGTATTGAAAAAAAAAGTTCATTAACTGGTAAAGTTAATATTACAAATAATGTTTCCTTAACAAATGTGGAAGAAACTAAACTCCCTATAGCTAATGACGGCCAAACTTCACTAAGATTTATTTTCAGATTTAGCACAATATTTGAACCTGATTATGGCAATATTGAGATAATAGGTGAGGTATTTTGGTTGATTGAAAAAAATGAAGCAGGAGAAATTGTAAAGATTTGGAAAAAAGATAAGAGTCTTCCTGCAGATATAACTCAAAATGTTCTAAATACAATCCTTAATAAATGCAATATTGAGGCTTTGTTTTTATGTAGGGATATGAATCTTCCGTCACCTATTCCTCTGCCAAAATTTAAAACAGAACCTCCTCCTACTGATAAACAGTCAAAAAAAGAGGAAAAATCTGAGAAAAAGGAAGAAAAAAACTTGTCAAAGAAAAATAAAATATAGAATGTATTGATAAATGTTATAATAATAAAGTTACAAAATTATTATTTTAATTTTTTCTCTAATTCTCTTATCCTTTTTTCTATCTCTTTTTGTGTATTAACTTTGTTAAGATATCTGATTTTTTTTCCGAGAGCAGGGTCATGCAGAACATCAGTTATCCAATTTGAAAAATCATTTTTTTGTTGATTAGCATGGTAAGAGAAAGTGCCGTCATTCATTGTTTTTAAGGCGTTTGATAAATCCTTTATATTGCTCAATGTTGAACCATCACATACAAAAAATATTTTGTCAGGGCTTACATTTTCAAGAATTTTTTTAGGGTCTTTCCTGAAATTTGGCATTATCTCACTCCTTTTTTATCACAAAATATTTTTATTTTATAGTACAAAATATGAATAACTTGTATTTAAATATTTGGTTTTTATTAGAAATATGCTATAAATAATATACTATAAATATAATATTATCTGATGATTCATATTAAGTGTCAGATATGTGGTAATCCTCATTATGTAATTCACGCAGGTAATTAATACTTTATTATCTTTAACTTTATCTATTTTAACTTTATCTATTAATTTTCTCATTTTGCACGTGAACAAAAGCCAATTTATGTACTTTTTCTTATATTGTAAAGCTCTATATTGATTTATAATTATTATTTTATATTATACTTATTTTATATATTGCTGTAATCTATTATTTATAATATGAATATTATAGGATGAGCAATTCGTTTTTATATTAAGAATCTAAAACCATAAGCTTTTTATTCATATAAGTTTTCCAATGTTCACGAGAAGAGGGGTCTTTATGGACAAAATTGTAAAATTAAAGGTTACTGAGGCTGTGCAGGATGATGTAAATAAAGGTATAGTCAGGATTGATAATACTTATATGCAATCGATCGGTATTAGGCCTGGAGATATAATTGAGGTTACGGGTGGAAGAACAACTCTTGCTTTTGTTGAAAGAGCGTATCCGGGTGACATTGGACTAGATATAATAAGAATGGATGGTTTAATAAGGAGAAATGCTAAAACTAGTCTTGGAGAAATTGTAACAATTAAAAAAGCAGATGTTAAGGAGGCAAAGACTGTTAATATTGCCCCCGCCAAAGAGGGAATTACATTCAGGGCAAATCCCATAATTTTCAAACAGGGCTTAATGGGCAGAGCTTTAATGAAAGGTGATATTATTTCTTTTGGTGGAACTAGACGAAGACGAACAAATATGTCAAATACTCCTTTTGATGATATTTTTAGTATGCTTGATGAGACTATGATGGGTTTTGGATTTGGAGAACTTAAGCTTGTTGTCGTTGATACGAATCCTAAAGGTGGAGTTTTTGTTAATGAGCAAACGGAAGTAATATTTAATCCAGAGGCTGTTGAATTAAAAGAGGAACAAGCTTTAGAAGTTACATATGAAGATATTGGTGGACTTGAAGAAGAAGTTAAAAAGGTTAGAGAGATGATTGAACTTCCTTTAAAGCACCCCGAGTTATTTGAAAGATTAGGAATTGAACCTCCGAAAGGTGTTCTGCTTCACGGACCTCCTGGAACAGGTAAGACAATGCTCGCAAAGGCAGTTGCAACAGAGACAAATGCACATTTTTTATTAATTAATGGTCCAGAAATTATGAGTAAATATTATGGACAATCTGAGGAGAATCTTAGAAAGAAGTTTGAAGAGGCTGAAAAGAATGCTCCAAGCATTATTTTTATTGATGAGATTGATGCTATTGCTACTAAAAGAGAAGAAACCCATGGCGAAGTTGAAAAACGTGTTGTTGCCCAACTTTTGGCAATGATGGATGGTCTTAAGACAAGAGGAAAGGTAATTGTAATTGCAGCAACCAATATTCCGAATGCGCTAGACCCCGCACTAAGAAGGCCGGGTAGGTTTGATAGAGAAATCGAGATTGGGGTTCCAGGAAAAGAAGGAAGACTTGACATACTTAAGATTCACACGAGAAATATGCCACTTGAAGGAGGATTTTATGTGGATATCTTTGAAGAGAAACTTTTGAAACAAATTGAAAAAATAAATGGAGAGTTTCTTAGAGAATTAGATGATAATAATTATAAATTGAAGGAATTAAAAACAAAATTAAAAAAAATTGATGAAATTAGTAATCAAAATATTTCAAGCAAGATAAAACTAACTGAAAAGAGTATTAAGGATTTAGAGGATAAAATAAAAAGGCTTGCTAATTTAAAAGATAAAGCAGATAACAAGTTGCTTATTAATAAACTGGGCTCGAGGATCAAAAAATTTGATGAAACAAAAAAAACATATGATATTTCAGAAATCAAGTCTGAGTTGTTAGTTTTTTTTCAAAATGAAAAAGAAAAAGAGATAATATCAGAATTAATTGAATTCAAAATAATTTCACCCGAACTCGTAAGAAGCATTAAAGAAAGTGGAAGAAGCAAAGATCTGGAAAATATTGCCGCGATTACTCATGGGTTCGTAGGAGCTGACCTTGCTGCTTTGGCAAAAGAAGCTGCAATGATTGTATTAAGAAGAGTACTTCCAAATCTTACATTAAAAGAAGACCAAGCTATTTCTAAGGAAGTATTAGAGAAATTGATGATAACTCTGGATGATTTTAGGGAAGCTTTAAAGGTCGTAAGGCCAAGTGCACTTAGAGAGGTTCTTATAGAAAAACCAAACATTAAGTGGGCAGACATAGGGGGTCTTGAAAAAGTAAAGCAAGAACTCAAAGAAGCAGTTGAATGGCCACTTAAGACTCCTGAAGCATTCAAAAGATTAGGGGTAAAACCACCAAAAGGGATACTTATTTATGGTGCTCCAGGCACTGGAAAAACATTGCTTGCAAAGGCAGTAGCTACAGAAAGCGAGGCAAATTTTATTTCTGTTAAAGGTCCTGAGCTGTTAAGTAAATGGGTTGGAGAAAGTGAAAAGGCAGTAAGAGAAGTTTTCAAAAAAGCAAGACAAACAAGCCCAACAATAATATTTTTTGATGAACTTGATAGTTTAGCTCCAAGAAGAGGAGCAAGTAGTGACAGCCACGTAACAGAAAGAGTTGTTAACCAGTTGCTCACCGAAATTGATGGACTTAGTGAGATGAATGACGTTGTAATTATTGCTGCATCGAACAGGCCAGATATTATTGATACAGCGTTATTGCGACCGGGAAGATTTGACAGGATTATTTTAACGCCTGTTCCTGATGAAAAGACAAGACTTGAGATATTCAAAGTTCATACAAAAAAAATGCCACTAAAAAACGTAAAAATTGAGGAGCTCGCAAAAAAAACACAAGGATATGTTGGGGCTGATATTGAAGCGGTTTGTAGAGAGGCAGCAATTCTTGCATTAAGAAAAGACATAAAAGCAAAAGAAGTAACAATGGAACATTTTGAAGAAGCGTTAGAAAAAGTAAAACCATCTGTTACAAAAGAAGTGGAAGCAGCGTATGTAGCATTACAGGAAGAGTTCACATCTGCAAAAGGAAAACAGTTGGTAGAAGAAAAACCAGTCTATATGGGATAATATATTTCTCGAGTCTGTTTTTAATTATTTTTTATTAAGTATCTAACATTTTCTTATTTTTCAATTTTTTTATTATATTCTTTTTATTATATATTATATAATATAATTATTAAAAATTATATTAAATATAATATAATTATAATGAAAATTATAATTATAATTAAAATAAAAACTTATACAAAACTTAATTATAATCTAAAAATTTATAAATCTATTTTTTATTATGATGTTTGTTATGGTACTTAATCTCGAATTTATTCCTGGAAATTTTGTAAAACTCGAAACAATTAATGGAACATTTAAAGGTAAAGTGATGCCTCCAAGTGAATTGGCTCCAAAAGATGTAATTATTATTAAACTCGATAACGGGTATAATATTGGTTTAAAGAAAAATTCCATTAAAAATTTTGAAATTATTAAAGAGGAAAAAAATACAAAGGAAAAAATTAGAAAAGTAAGCCAAAGAATAAAACCAGCTTTAAAACAAAATAAACATCTTCCTAAGATTACAATTCTTCATACAGGAGGAACAATTGCTTCAAGAGTTGATTATAATACTGGCGGGGTTATTGCTAATTTTGAGCCAAAAGAAATTATTGCGATGTTTCCCGAGATCAGAGAGATTGCACAGATTGACAGTCAATTAATAGGAAATTTGTGGAGTCAGGATATTAGGTTTAGTCATTATAATCTTATTGGAGAGGCAATCAAAAAAGAAATAAAAAAAGGAGTTAAGGGAATTGTTATCACACACGGAACAGACACTTTACATTATACAGGTGCAGCGCTATCTTTCATGTTTGAAAATCTTCCTATTCCAATAATAATTGTGGGCTCACAAAGGTCAAGTGACAGAGGAAGTAGCGATGCAGCATTTAACTTAATAAGTGCAATAGCTTTTATTGTGAACACAAATTATAAAGGTGTCTGCACTTGCCTTCATGAAAATATTAGTGATGATTCCTGCTTAATTATTAATGCTCTAAAGGTAAGAAAAATGCATACATCGAGAAGAGATGCATTTAGGCCAATAAACACGACCGCCATTGCTAGAATCAATTATAAAACAAAGCAAGTAGAATATTTGAAAAGAGTAGAAAATGACTCTATTCTTGAGCAAGAAAAGGAATTAAAGTATTTTCCCTTCAATGAAAAATTAAAGATAGGTTTAATAAAAACACACACTAATATGTATGCTGAGCAATTTGATGTTTATGAAAAATTTGATGGATTAGTTATTGAAGCTACAGGTTTAGGAAATGGACCAACAACAAAAATTGACAATTATACTGAAGAAAATGAAAGAATCAAAGAGAAGATCGAGAAGATAACAAAAAAAATTCCGGTCGCAATTACGAGTCAGTGCATTTATGGAAGAATTAATATGAATGTTTATAGCAATCAACGAGTAATGCAGGAAATCGGTGTTTTGGGTCATGGATGTGATATGACTCCTGAGACTGCTTTTATTAAACTTGCATGGTTGATTTCTAACTATGGGAGTGAAGATGTAAAAAAACTCTTTCATCAAAATCTTCGAGGAGAAATAACAGAACGAACAGATGAGGATTCTTTCTTGAGCTAAGATGATAGATTATACAACCATCGGGTTAAAGTGCGGACTTGAAATTCACCAGCAACTAAACACAAAAAAACTTTTTTGTAACTGTAATTCTGTTATTGTTGAGGAACCACCTGATTTTTCTATAAGGAGAAGGCTTAGGGCAGTTGCTGGTGAGACTGGCGAAATAGACGTGGCTGCTATTCATGAGATGTTAAAAGATAAGTATATTATATACGAGGGATATTATAATAATACTTGTCTTGTTGAACTTGATGAAGAACCACCACATAATATGAATTCTAATGCCTTTTATGCTTGCTTACAAATGGCAAAGATTCTTAATGCAAAGATAAATGATTATATTCACGTCATGAGAAAAACAGTAGTTGATGGTTCTAATACTTCAGGATTTCAACGAACTGCATTAGTTGCAGTAAATGGTTTTTTAGAACTGAACAATAAAAAAATTCAAATTCCTACATTATGTCTTGAAGAAGATGCCGCAAGAATTATCAGTGCAGAAAAGGAATTTACAGTTTACAGGTTAGATAGACTTGGAATACCACTAATTGAGATTGCTACCGATGCTTCAATATCAAGTCCTGAAGAATGCAAGGAGGTTGCTGCTTATATAGGAATGTTGCTCAGAAGCACCGGTAAGGTCAGGAGGGGTATTGGAACAATAAGACAAGATGTTAATATCTCGATAAAAGAAGGGAACAGAGTTGAAATTAAAGGAGCACAGGATTTAAGATTGCTACCCAAAATTGTTGAATACGAGGTTTTAAGACAAAAAAATCTGATTGAATTGAAGCAATTATTACTTGATAAAAAAATAAAATTTAATAAAAAAGATATTAAAATTTTTGATTTAACTAAGATATTTGATAAAACCAATTGTAAGATAATTCAACAAAAAAAATCTGTTTTTGGAATAAAAATTAAAGATTTTAAAGGTTTATTTGGAAGAGAAACGCAACCAGGAAGGCGAGTGGGTTCAGAATTAAGTGATTATGGAAAAACTAGGCGTATTAAAGGATTATTTCACAGCGATGAGCAACTTTCTAAATATAATATTTCTATGGATGAAGTTAACAAGATTGAAGAATCTTTGAAAATTAATAAAAACGATGCTTTTATTTTAATTGCTGAGGAAAAAGATATTGCTGAAAAGGCATTCGATGTAATCTTGGATAGAATTTCTCACTTATTCGTGGGTGTGCCGAAAGAAGTAAGAAATGCAAATGATGATGGCACAAGCAGTTTTCTTAGACCAATGCCCGGAAGCTCAAGAATGTATCCAGAAACGGATATTTATCCCATTACTCCAGATCTACAAAATATAGAACTACCTGAGTTGATTTCAGATAAAATATTGCGAATGGAAAAAAATTATAAAATTAGTAAGGAACTTGCAACAATTATTGTGAAGGAAGGAATAGAAATTGAACGATACATTCAAAAATATAAAAATATCAAGCCAACTTTTATTGCTGAGTTTTTTTATTCTATGCCTATTGAGTTTAAGAAGAGATACAACATAGATTATGACCCGGAAAATTTTGCAGAGGAATTGTTTGCCAAAATAAACAACAACGAAATTTCTTATTCTGCTGTAGAAGAAATAATTGTAAAAAAAGCAAAAGGAGAAATAATAAATTTTTCTGATTATTCAACAATTGATGAAAAAATATTGGAGACTAAAATAATGGATATTATTGATAAAAATAAAAATGCTTCAATGAACGCATTAATGGGTATTGCAATGAAAGAACTTAAAGGAAAAACAGAAGGAAAAAAAATTATGCAATTATTAAAAAAATTTTTAATAAAATGAGAATAAAAAAAACTGGCAAAAACCAACCAAAAGTATTAAATGAAGAATCCCAAAAAGAAAAAATTCCAATTTTTGGTTTTATTGGTTTTATTGATATTTTCCTACTTTTATGTGGCTCCCTAACAGTAATATTTGGAATAATTAACCAGTTTCAGCAGTCTGCACTTTTTCTTGTAATTGGGCTGTTGTTTTATTTTGCTAGAAAAAAACTTGAAAAGATTTATGTCCAAGAGGCAATGATAAACATTGAAACAGTTTCAAAATTTTTATGCCTTGGTCTGGGTCCTTTATTTCTTATTTTTGCAAAAATTATATCTTTATCACCAGACTCAGTTTTTATATTTATTCCGATAATGGTTGCTTTTACCGGTTCTGCAATAAATGCTTCAAAGAAAAAAGCCAAGATAAATCTCGCGGTTTACGCGATCCTGTTATTGTTGATATTTATATTCTTAAATTATAGCATAATTAATGAGGTTTTTGCATCATTATTATTGTTTATTTTAGGAGTAATTCTATTTTTATAAATAAGTATTTTTTTAAAATAATATTAGAAAGTAATCTAAATAAACTAAATATGATTAACTTTGATCTATGTTCGGGATTTAAGATTCATTTTTTCCAGATAGCAAAATTCTTGATAGGATGGGACGTTGAGATATGTTCAATGGAAAAGAAGTGATTATTGTAAATCAAATTCAGAATTCTATACTTAAATTACTTAAATTAGCCGTATTTTTTCTTAAGCTCCAACCATACAGAACACCAAAGCAATGAATCATCACAAATATAGAACAACGATTCAAATGGCTGACCGTCGCTTGTAAAGACCTCAAGGAAGTTCTGATGTTTAAGAATCATCTCCTCATATTTATTTAAATATTCTTTCACTAACTCAGTTTTTTTGTATTTATCTAGGACTTTAAGATAGCACATGCCAAGATTCAACCAACTTGTTGTTCTTTCATATTCCGGAGCAAAAAATGTTAAAAGCAATGATTCTTTCTCTGGTTTTTGTTTTCTATACTTTAATGGATAAGGATTATCAAAGCCTTCATCACGAATTATTTTATTTATTCTATCAAGAAATTCTTCATCATCAATAATTCCTGAATAAAATGGGAATATATTTGCGTCAGAACAGAAATGCTTACTGCCTGAAAGATCATCAAGAAAATACCCAAAATTCCAGTATTTAGATAAAAGAATTTTTTTAAAATCAATATTGTTCAAAGGATTTTCAAACAAAAAATGTAGTTCTGAGTTAATTCTTTCAATAGTTTGGCTTAGCATAGCAACCATACACGTATCATAGCATGACCTTTTTCTAATTGCATGATCATTCATTGCTAAAAAATGTCGATCCTTAATTAAAGAATCCTTGCTTTTATGATCAATAACTTCCATATAAAACCTCAAAATTTCTTTTTGTAAAAAATCTTCATATTTTTTTATTAGACCATTATCCTTAAGAAGGTAAAGTGATCTGAAAATAAAGGCAACAGCATCTGGACTGTAAACATTTGGAATGTTTAACGGTTTACCTTGAGGATTAATTGTTTGTTTTATTCCACTTCTAAATCCCTTTGTATAAATATTTAGTGCATAATTTAGTGTATCTTTCACTTCTCTTTCAAAGCCAAGATTAATCAATGATTCAGTACAAAATCCAAAATCTCGAGCAAAGAATTCACAAAAATTACTCTTGCTTACCATAAAATAATTATTTTTTTTATTAAAACAATCATATATTATTTGTTCGCAAATCTCCTCTGCATTTCCAATATATTGTGGAAATCCTTTTTTTCTAATTCGTCGTGCTCTTTTATAAAAACGCAAACCCTCTTTTAAAAAACTTAAAATCATACTATAAAATATATTTATTTGATTGTTTTAATATTTTGTTGTTATTTAATATTTTAATATTTTTTATTAATTTTGTTCTGAAATGTTTTTTAGTGTTGATAAGAAAGGAGTATCACACTTAATTTCATAACTATTGATAATCTCGTTAAATAATCTCTATTATTACTTTCAATATTAATAATTCTTTTTTTCAGTTTTATTCTTTTGTGGCCTTATTTCAACATAATCTGGCCTTATATATTTTTTTACCTTTACTTTAATTTGCTTTCCATTAACATCCACTCTTATGTCTTCATATCCTGCGGCTTTTTTCAATGCGTTTCCAATATTCAATCCATAATAGCTTAATACACCCAGACCAATACCAACTATAATAAGATCTCTGGCTCTAACCATTAATGATAGAGCAATAGCTGAGCTTTGTTTGACACCAAAAATTGCAAATGCACCTATCTGACCAGCTTCCATTGTTCCAAGAGCCATCGGAACGGGCGTAAGCATAGCAACACCGACAAATGAAACTATAAGAAATATTTTATCTATACCTATCTGAATTCCTAAAATCTGTGCAAGAAACTGATATTCAAAATACATGCCAATCCAGCTTAATATACTCAGTATTATTGTAAAAATAAAAAACATTTTTTTATGCTTATAAAAGTTCACTAAAAGATCTTCAAAATATTTAATGTTTTGCTCATATTTCTTAAGAAAAAAAACCTTATTTAATTTCATTATCCTGAAAAGATGACTGAAAAAATATTCTGCCCTAAACAGTTTATAACAAAAATAGCAAATTGTTAAAGAAAATAATAACAATGCAATAATTAAAGGAATTTTTGCGTTCTTAGGTAGATTGACAGTCATTAAAACAACTATTCCACCCAAAACAAAGAAGATGCCTGAGCAGGTCGTCTCTATAACTTTATCTATAGCAATTCCCGATAATGCATTTTTAAATTCTATTCTTTCTTTTTTCATAAGGGCTGCAGTAACCGGTTCTCCTCCAACTCTTGGGCCGGGAGTTAAATAACTTACACCATATCCTGCTAATCTATAGCATGTGGCCTTCCAGAAACTAAGTCTAATTCCTTGATATTTCAATACAATCATCCATCGTATTGTTAGTGTACTTTGAATAAATATTGACGCACAAAGGAATCCGATTATATATCCAAATTTGAGATTAGTGAATGATTCTAATATATCTTTAAATGAAAATGTGGATAAAATTGATATAAATGCCACTATTCCAATGATTATGGAAAAAATAATAAGTATTTTCTTTATTTTTTCATTCATTTTTATAATACTTTTTTATAATTTTTTAACTTTTTTGTAGTATTTTTTTTGTAATATTATTATTTTATAATATTATTTTACATTTTATATTATATTTTTTATTTTTTTATCGTACTTTTATAATAATAACGAGCCTGCGAGGAGTTTCAGAGTAGTGCGATTAAACGCAAAAACCCGCTTTGAACCCCGGACCTACTGCTTTCTTCATAGCATAGGAGGCAATCGCGCTATGTGCCCCCGCCTAAGTCGTTTTTTAGGACTCCTATTAGTTTTTTCAATTGATGAAGCTTTACTTTTGGTGATTTGTGCTTTTTAGCTAAACAAGGAAATTGTTAATTTCTGCACGGCTTTTTTTAAATTCTTTAAAAGGCGTCCAGGCTGCGCTACAGGCTCGTATACATAATGAAATATATGCTATTTTTAAAGGTTTAGTTTAATGGTAAATAATTTAAATTCATCTGTTCTTAAAAATGTTTATGTATAAAATAAAGACAATTCCTGAAGATTTCTTGGTTAAAGAATTAAAAAATATTGTTTTTAGTAAAACTAAGAATAAAGAAAACCCATTTACTATTTTTTTACTTAAAAAGAAAAATTTGTCCACAGAAGAAGCAGTTTTATTAATATCCAAAAATTTGGTAATTAAAAGAAAATACATTGGTTATGCAGGAATTAAAGATAAGCGGGCCATAACAAAACAATTTATATCTGTTTTTAAGTATGATTCTGAAAAAATAAAAAATCTTAATATTCCTAATATACATTTGAAATTAGTCGGTTACTTAAATAAGCCAATTTCTATCGGTGATTTAAAAGGGAACAGCTTTCACATTGTTGTAAGGAATCTGATTATGTCCGATATAAAAAAATTCAAATCAAATTATAAAAAACTCAAAAGCAATAAATATTTTCTGCCGAATTATTTTGATGAGCAAAGATTCTCAAGAAAAAATGTTGAGATTGGAAAATTATTATTGAAAAAGAATTTCAAAAAAGCTGCAGAAACAATTTTAGAAAATGAGGTATCGCCTCAGCTAAAGATTACTGGAAATAATTACATAGATATAATAAAAAAGGTACCTAAAAAAATATTGTCTTTGTATATTCATTCATTTCAGTCATATGTATTCAATGAGACACTTAAAATTCTTCTCCATAATAAAAAAGGGAGAAAAATAAGTTATTCATACGGGGAATTTATATTTCCCGATAAAAAATTTCTTAATTTTAATGTGCCAATTGTAGGATTCGGTACTGAACTTAAAGGGAAAATTAAAAACATTATCTTAAAAATATTAAAAGATGAAGAAGTTGAGTTAACTGATTTTATAATTAGACAGCTTCCTGAGCAAACTGCATATGGTTTTAAAAGAAAGGCATTTTTTAAGGTAAAAAAATTAAGTTTTTCTGATATTTATGATGATGATTTATATGAAAAAAAGAAAAAGATTAAAATAAATTTTATATTAGATAAGGGCAGCTACGCTACCATTGTAATAAAATATTTATTTTCATAGAATCAAATTTTTATAATGGACTGCAGTTGTTATGAATATAGAATTTTTTTACTGTTTAACCTGTGTTATCTATCTCATTGATTATTGATTTAAACACTTCGTCAATACTCTGTGTAGCGTCAATCTCAATTAAAAGACCCTCATTCCTATAATAATCTTTTAAAGGTGTTGTTTGTTCGTTATAAATCTTAAGCCTTTTTTTTATTGCCTCCGGTTTGTCATCTTCTCTTTGCAAAAGTTTACCTTCACATTTATCACAGATTCCTTTAACTTTTGGTTTTATTGATATTACGTTGTAACTTTCGCCGCATTTACTACAAAGCCGTCTGCTAGCTATTCTATTTATTGCCTCCTCTTCAGATAATTCAAGATCAATAACAAAATCAATCTTTGCTATTTTATCTAAGAATTTTGCCTGCTCGATATTTCTTGGGTATCCATCTAAAATAAATCCATTTTTTGTTTTTTCAAGTCTCTCCTTAATAACTTGATTTGTGATATCGTCAGGTACAAGGTTTCCTGATTGCATTATTTCTTCTATTTCTTTACCAAGATCAGTTTTATTTTTTATATTTTCTCTAAAAATATCTCCAGTTGAAATATGATGTAAGCCATACTTTTCCGCTATTCTAATGGCTTGTGTTCCTTTTCCTGATCCCTGCGGGCCTAAAATAATGATGTTCATTTTTCCAATTTATTTGAATGTTGAATATTTATTTGTATTTTTATATTTTTCCTCTTAAATATATTAAATGTGTGCTGTTTTATTATCCAAAATATTTTTTGTATTCATCCATTGAACCAATATCGCTGCTACTATTCCATGACTCCTTAATTTTTTTTATTATAATTATGGTTTGGTTTTTCATGCTTTCCCATTCGCAGGTTATCTTCTCGAGTATTTTTTTAATATCCTCCACATTATTCTTAAGAAGTGCCTCAATTATAGCTCTTTGATAATACATAAACTTTCTATATATTAATACTATTTCTTTTTTTTCTTTTTCATTTAAAAAGCTATATTCATGGATTGCGGAATAGTTGTTCTCAGGCTGTAGTACTGCTTCAAGAATTTTTGAAATATTCTCCATTCTTTCAAGAATTCGTCTTAATCCTTCTTTTAAAGGATTTTTCATATCTTTATTGTAATAGAAATCAAATTCATTTTCCAGAAAATTAAAATACATAATTCTAGTTTCATTAATTTTTTTTGATTTTTTTCTCATTCTCAACGTAAATGGTCATTACTTTTTAAAATTTATGGTAAATTCTCTTTATTTCAAATTTCTAAGAATCTTGATACTGGCGATTTTTATATAATTTTTTATGTACATTTAATTTATACTTTATATTATTTTATGATTTTAGGATTTCTGATATGGTTGTGTGTTTTTATATTCATATATTAATAAATATTAATGATTAGTTTATCTAAGTATTACAAATGAAATACAAAAAGAATACAAAATAATGAAAAAATTTATAAACAACAAACAAAAAGAATATTTTTAGATTACATTTTAATAAGATTACATATGGGTATTTTAACAAAATTTAATGAACCAGTCTTATGTTGAAAATGAATAAATCCTCAAACAATATTGAAATAACTACAGTCAGAATACCTAAAGAAGTAACAAACATTCTTGATTATTTAATTAAAATTGGATTATACAATTCTAGGAGTGAAGCAATCCGCGAATTTTTAAGAGAGTTTGTTAATGAATATTCCAGAAATCTGAAAGAAAAGTGACAATAAAATGAGAAATGAGACAATAGTAAGCATAAGACTTCCAAAATCCTTAGTTAAGGAACTAAAAATTATTTCTGAAAAGGATCATTATAAAGATCTTAGTGAATTGATAAGGTATGTTGTTAGAAAAAGATCTTTGGATTATATTAAGGATTATATTAATTATGATTATATTAATTATATTAAGTTTGATGTAAGAAAAATAAAAGAAAATTTTTTCAAAAAACAAAAAGCTAAAGAAGAATATCAAGAAAAAGAAAAAAACAAAGAAAAGATATTAAGCGAATTAAAAAAAATTATAGAGGATTTAAAAAATGAATTATAAAACTAGTGAAAAAATCAGCACTAAATCCAAATGTTTGTTGCTGGTCGCTGCAATGCTTATTTTATTTACATTTAATTTTGTAAGTGCAGTAAGTTTAGTTTCTCCTGTTAATGAAAGTTGGAAAAATACAACAGAAGTAATTTTTACTTTTATTCTTAGTGAGCAAGATTTGATCAACACTTCAGAGATAAGTATGATTATTAATCTGAGCGGTAATGGTTCTTCAAATCAGACTCGAGAAGAAATACTTAATGTGAGTGAACTTTTAAACCAAACAAGATGTACACTCAAGATAGATAATGCTAACATTACTACTACTATTTCAGTCTTAGGTCAGAATTCAATCTTTGCAAATTTAAGTGATGGAGCTCATAATTGGAAGATTAAGTGTGAGTTATCAGAGTCTGAAATTAGGGTAATTAATATTGACACGATTCCACCATTCATATCTCTACTAAGTCCATTAAATAATAGTATTCTCGAAGTGTCAGGAATTACGTTAAATACTGATTTTGTGTTTGTTTCAGAAGACAATTCACCAATACAGCAATGCAACATATATTTGTATTCTAATTTTATCAACATAACAGAATCACTTAATTATACTCAAACCCCCCAAATACATAAAGTTAACAATATGCTCTTGGGTAATTACAGTTGGAAAGTAAGATGCAAAGATTATGTAGGAAATATGAGAACAAGCGATATATTTAATTTTAATATTGATCAAGTTCAGAATCCTAATTTTGACATTACATTTTCTAAACAGACTCTTAACATTGGAGAAGAAGGTAATATGATTATAAATGCAAATCCGAGTGCTCTTGTCCAATATCTTCAGATAACTCCTCCGAGAGGAACAGCTTATATTTTGCCACCCATTTCAACTTTTCCATATATTCAAAAGCTTCCGCAAACAAACTATACAGGAATTTACAATGTTTTTGGAATCATGATTTATAGAAACCAATTCTATAATATATCTAAGCAATACGAGATTGCTAACAATATGCAAATTCATATTTCTGGATTAAGAGATATTAATGCTTCAGAAACAATAACCTTGAATATGACTGCATCAGGAGGAATTGCTCCATATACGTACTATTGGATTGAGGAAAATTCAGACCATTCTAGAACAAATGGGCAAGTTTTTAGTAAAAAATATGATTCAGAAGGAAATTTCATTATTAATGCCGTTGTTCAAGATAGTTTCGGCAATAACAAAACCAGATTAGTAACAATAGATGTAAATAAGTATTACAACTTAACCTTAATTGTTAAGGATACAAATAATAATCCATTAGAGGATGTATTAGTAATTGTGGATGATAATGCAAATCGAACAGAAACTCATGGAAAAGTAAGCTTATTGCTTAAAGCAGGAGAATATAAAATTACGGCCACAAAAGACGGATATTTGACAAATACCACCGAGATAAATATCTCATCTAACAAAGAAATCGTACTAACACTTATAAAAAATGATATACTGAAACCACTAATTACATTAGAGACATCAGAGAACGCTTCCTTTGCTGGCGAGGCAATGCTTATTTTTAGTGTTAGCCATAATAAAAAGATTGACTGCACTCTATTAATAAATCAAAACGAGTTATCTTTTGAAAAAAAATCCACAATATCTGATGTTAATACAAGCAAAAAGCAATCATTTATTCTGAATCTTCCTGCAGGAACATATAATTGGAAAATACAATGCACAGATTCCTCAGGCATAATTGGCGAGTCATCTGAAAGAACATTTTTTGTTTCTATTAATTCAAAAACAAACGAAAAGTTTCCCATTCAAAGCACTATTCCGACTAATGATTTTGCAGATTTTTTATCAATGCTAGAAAATTCTTTAACTTCTTATGAACACTACTCGAAAGAGCAAAAAGAGGTTGCTGAATTATTCAAGTTCAATACAAATATTAATAATGCAATAAATGCAATAGAACGGGCAAGAATAGACATTGCAAACATTAATAGAATGGGTGCATTAAGTGATGAGCAGAGGTTAGATAAAATCAGGGAGATTAAAGAACGAATAGATTCCATATTAAAAGAGACATTACTTGATGTTCAAGTATCAGATACAACAGCGTTTATAAAATATCCTGAAAATAAAAATGTAGAGAAAATTTTGGATGAGTATTATACTGCCAAAAATTATAAATTAAATAAGAATGCTTTTATTTCAGCAAACAAGAAAATTCAGTCAAAATTACTGACAACAACCAAAGTCTATATTGTGAATCTTGAATTGTTTAATAATAGTAAAAAAATAACGTTAGTATTAAGGGAATTAAAATTTGATGATGCCTCAACATATAATGTAATAGAATATATTCCCAAGAGTCTTGCAGAGTCAGGTTCTGAAATAACTCTGGTGACTGCCGGAACAATAGTTAAAGACGATCCAATAATAGAGTATGACAATATAGGAAATAATGATAATATGGGAGATAACACAGATCAGAATAATAAAATTTTCAAAATTGTTTATTATTATCCAAAACCAATTATTGTTGAGGAGATAAAAAATTCAGATACATTAATAATTTCTCAAAATATAAAAAATTCAGCCATTACTGGTTTTTCAATCCTAAGCAATATTAATATTAGGTTTAAAAAAATAGTCTATTTTTTAATTCCAGGAATAATTATTGCAG
Source organism: Candidatus Woesearchaeota archaeon (assembly GCA_038884715.1). Taxonomy (GTDB): domain Archaea; phylum Nanobdellota; class Nanobdellia; order Woesearchaeales; family UBA9642; genus JAWABG01. Next base: position 33,415 of record JAWABG010000002.1, read on the forward strand.
TGATATTATTGATAACTCTTAAAATTCCTCAAAAAGTGTTTCAACCGAGCAATCAAAATTTTGGAAATACAAAAATCTTTCCTTTAAAAAGCTCAACTAATGAGAAATTGAATTTAGTTATAATGATTAATGAGGCAAAGGATTTAATTTCTCACGGCAGAATTGATGATGCTACAAAAAAATATAATGCGATTCATCTTCACTACACTAATTCTTCTGAAAAAATCAAAAAAGAATTCCTTAATGATATATTGATAGTTTATTCAACTATTATGACGTCGATGGTGAATAGTCTAATCGACAACTGTTATTCGTGTTTGGAAAAAAACATGATTGAAGACGCAATAAAGATATATGAACAGATTAGCCAACAATATATTCTTTTGACTGATGATCTTAAGAATCAATACTATGCCAGGTTATCTAATCTTGCAGAAAAGATAAATTTTCACCAACTTATGTATGGAAAAAGACATGATTAAATCCCGCTCATTAATATGGATATCGTCAAAAAATTTACAATATGACAAACTAATACAAAAAATCAAATGAAAAAACAAAAGAAAAAACTCGGCAAGAATTTCAAATGACTAATAAAAAACTTTTTCGAAATGATCTGATTATAATTTGTTTATTAATAGTTTTAGCTCTTGCAGGTTTAATCTATTTTGTGAATTATACAGGATATGCCTCGCTTGAGAGTAGAGGAGGAACCATAACAGAAATAAAGATAGCAAATATTCTTGGAAATCCGGAGTACTGGTCGGGAGTTCATGGCGTTGCTGTTCTTGTGCCAGAATATAATTTACCGTTTAGTTTGGATGTTTACGCTAATAAAATTCATTTAGGTATTTTTCTTTTTGAGTGCTTTCAAAGAAGAATACCTCACGAATTGTATGCGAGTTTAGTTAATTCTACTGATTTGGACTGGGATACACTTCAGCCAGCAACTCCTGAAGATGTCGATGCGTTCTTGGGGATAAATTCAACAAACAGCAATGTTTCTGCAACAATTATGTTTAGAGACAATATGACTGTTCAAATCGGAAATAGAACTTTTGTAGTTCCCTCACTATATACTCGTAAGCTTGATGAAAATGAGCCTCACACTTATGATACTGGCATAATGAAAGACGGTAATGGTAATTTGGTTTTTGTAAGCCATATTTATCTATACAATATGTCCTTATGTTATTATGGTGGTTTGTGTAATTATCAAATGCTTCTTCCAGTAAGAAATTGTACATATCTGATTAATGAAACTACTGATTGTTTTACTAATCCAACAAATTATAAAGGTTATGAGCATTATTATTTTTTTAATGATCCTACTGACTATTGTCCTAGAGGAGAAAATCCGTTTCTTGATTATGGAAATATTTCTGGGAATGTTACAGATGCATCTGGCAATCCACTTAATGACGTGCTTATAGTTGTTGGAGAGTATGGAGCAATGAGCAATATTTCAAATCCTATAAGCCATTATCATATCAGAATGCCGGTAGGCGAATATTATATCTTTGCTGTAAAATCAGGATATCAAACCTACCTTAATAAGGTTAATATTACTTTTGAAAATATGACTTTTCATAATATTATTATGCAGCTAATGCCTATACCGAATTACAATTATAATACTCAGACACATGATTTTGATTATGAATATGAGATTAAACCCGAAATTCAGATGCCTGCAAGAATTGAGGGGCAAGACTTTATTATATCTATAAGCTCAATAAATAAAACAATAAGAATGGGTGAGTTTATTCAAGAGGTTATAAATTTTCAAAACCTTAAGAATAGGACAATAACTGTGAATATCGAGATAAATGGAGCAGTCAAGGATTTGATTCAATTTGATAACAAAAGGTTAGTTATTCCACCCGGAGAAACTCTTCCTTTAGTTCTAACAATATTTGGTAAAAAAGAGCCTGGTGTCTATGATGGTTATCTTAATGTGTCGGGTGATATTAATATATTGATTCCAATAACTATTACAATTGTAAAAGACAGACTTCCTGTTGAGGCATTGCTTTTGGATGTTGAGGTTTATAATAAAGTAGTTAATATAGGAGACAAAGTACAATTTAGGACGAAATTAAATAATATGCTTACAGCAATACCCTATCCTGTATCTCTAAAATTTACAATTCAAAACAAACAAGGAAATGAAACATACTGGTATGATACAGCAAATATTAACTTAATAACTTCTTTTTCAATATTTAAAGAAGTGAAAATACTTGACAGAATGAAGCCAGGAGATTATGTTGTCAGGGTAACTGCAGAGTATCTTGACTTGTCCTCAAGCGCGAGCGACAGCTTTCAAGTTGTAATACCAGTTTACATGTTTAATATATTAGGATTTCCTGTATGGAAATGGTTGCTACTACTCCTTATGTTGTTACTGGCTTATTTAACATATAGATTAATCAAGAAATATATAAGATCTAAAAAGAAATATGATGTGCCCATTGATATTAGTTCATTACCTAAAAAAGATAAGAACGCCTTGTATGTTGGTTTACTTGCTGAAACAAAAATTAAAGCTTATTTGAATATTGATAACCTGACTACCCACATGATAGTGGCGGGTTCTACAGGTGGAGGTAAATCATTTAGTGTGCAAGTTATTGTTGAAGAGGTCCTACAAAAAAGAAAATCAGTTTTGGTCTTTGATCCAACAGGCCAGTGGACGGGATTCTTAAAAAAATTGACAGATAAAACCTTACTAAGAAAATATCCTGAGTTTGATATGGATAAAAATATGGCAAAAGGCTCAGATGGAAACATTAAATTAATTAACAATCCATATGAGGAGATTGACCTTAAAAAATTTATTAAGCCAGGTGAAATACAAATATTTGTTCTGAATAGGTTGCGGCCAGAAGAAATTGATATTTTTATAGGTAACACGATAATGCAGGTTTTTAATCAGAAATTTGAGGAGTCAAGAGAATTAAAAACTCTTCTAGTTTATGATGAGGTCCACAGATTGCTTCCAAAATTTGGAGGAAGTGGTGTTGGATTGTTGCAGCTTGAAAGAGGGTGTAGAGAATTTAGAAAATGGGGTATAGGATTAGTAATGATTTCTCAAGTACTAGGTGACTTTGTTGAAGAAATCAGGGCGAATATTGGTACAGAGATTCAGATGCGTACTAGAGATGAAAATGATCTACAAAGAATAAAGGAAAAATATTCAGATATTTTCGAGAAAGCTCTTCTTAGATCTGTCGTCGGAACAGGTATGATTCAGAATGCAGAATATAATAATGGAAGGCCTTACTATATAACATTTAGACCAATCATGCATAGTATTCAAAAACTTTCAGAGGAAGAATTAAACAAGTATTCAGAATTAAATGATACTTTGTTAGATATCGAATATCAAATTGAGCAGTTAGAGAAAGAGAAGCAGGATATATTTGACTTGCAGCTCGAATTAAGACTTGCATATGATAAACTAAGGACTGGAGCATTTAGTATAGTAGAGGTTTATCTTGAGGGTCTCATTCCTAAAATTGATAATATTTGGAAAAAGTTAGGTAAGAAGCCATTAAAAAGGGAAGTTAAACTAATAGACACAAAAATAATGGAGCAGGAGATGAAAAAAGCAGAAGAAGCAAGAAAAAGATACGAGCAAAATGCTCAGCAAGAAATTATTCCTAAAGACAATACTAACGACTTACAAAAAATACCTAATTCAAACCATCCAAATACTGAATTACAAATAAATGAAAAAAAATCAACCTCAAATATTACCGATAATGGATTCCCAAAATTTGAATATTCTTTACCAATTACGAGGGCAATAACATTTAATGATGGTCAATCTGCTACTAGTTTATCTGAGTTAATTGATGTTCTGGACGGAATGACAGTTTCGACATTTAAGAATCATGTATCAAAACAAAAAAACGATATCGCCGAATGGATAAAAAAAGAATTTAATGATGATAATCTGAGTAAAAAACTAGAAAAGTCAACAAAAAAAGAAGAAATGATTAAATTACTAAACACTGAAAAATCAAAAAATGAAAAAATTATTTTTAAGGATGAAAATACTAAGGATAACCTGAAAACTACAGAAAAATCATTCACGCTTAAAAAAGAACCAGGACCGATTATCGATAATAAAAATTTAGATGAAAAATTTGTAAAATCAGAATTAGAGACTCAACAAAAAACGGATAAAATAAAGAATGATTTACTAAGCGAGTTAACAGAATCTGAACAACATATTTCAAGCAATAAAACAAAAAAAAAAAGAAAGAGTCTTTTTGGATTTTTATTCAATAGAAAAAAGTCTGAAATAAAGCAGGATGGAGATTTTGACTCAGATCAAAAAACTGCTCAAGAAATTAAAATCACGGAAAAACAAGTTAGAGATAATAAACTACAAAAAATTTCAGGTGAACAAATAAACAAGTCAATTTTAGGATTCTTGAAAAGTAATAAAAATAGTTTGAGCACAAATAAGAAAAAAAAGGATAATTTGATGCCTGAACTTTTAATTCATGAACCATCAACCCTTAAAGAAACGAAGGAATTACTAAGCGAAGGTATCAACATTAAAGATAATAAAGATAAGAAAGAAGAAAAAAAGAGTATTCTAAAAACAGAAAATATTGATCAAACGAGGATATTTAATTTATCTGATACATTAAATTATAAAACCGAAGAATCCAATGAGAATTTAATTAAAAAAGATGAAGAAACATTAAAAAAAGAGATAGAGACTCGTTTAAAAGAAGAATTGAGTAAGCAGTTAAAGAAAGAATTTGAGAATAATCTTCGAAGAGAGATAGAGGCGAGAATAAGAAGGGAAATAGAGGATGAATACAACAGAAAACAGAGTGAGCAAAAACTCGATGTATCCGGAGTTACCAAAGTTCAAATTTCTGAAACTAGTACTGAAAACCCTAAACGCCCAAGCGAAAAAATTGAGCCAGTGGTTGAAAATAAAAAATCCAGTCAAGATAAAGAAAAAACTCTCGAGAAACGTTTCTCAGATATTGATTTTACAAAAATTAATGCAGAGGAATTGAAGTACAGAGCAGATAGTCTTGAAACAATTGATGAGAAAATATTCTTATTGGAAAAGGGAGAAAAATATTTTGATTCTGATCCAAATATTAAGTTTTCTCTGGCTGTTCTTTATCAGCTAAAGACAGATTATGAAAATGCTGAAAAGCAATATAAAAAAATACTTCAAATTAGTCCAAATAATATAGAGATTATGATGAGGTTGGGGCTTGTGCTCAAACATGAAAAAAAATATGATGAAGCTATAGACTATGTAAGGAGGGTATTAGTTATAGAACCAAAAAATATAAAAGCTAAGATGTTGCTAGAACAACTAGAAGGTGAGAAGGCATTATGATAGGTCCTGAAAAATATTTTTATCTATGCAATGGTGATGTACTGAGGAGTATTGAAGAGTTATATGATTATGTGAGCATAATGCCAGATTTTGTTTTTTACCATCATGTGTCTAAGGAGCGTAATGATTTTTATAACTGGATAAAAGATGTTTTTCAAGATATTGGGCTAGCTAACCAAATAAAGGAAATAATAAATAAGGATGATTTTGTAGAGTTTTTTAAGAATAAAAAAGCAAATTCACAAAACATTAAACAGATAGCAGAATTAATGGAAAAATTAAATGAAACAAAAATAAATAAAGAGGAGAGAAAGATAATAAAAGAATACAAGGAAAATAGTAGTAAGAAATTAAACGAGGATAAAATTTATGATCCTAAAGATCAAGAGAATAAGAGAATAATAATAAATAATTTGAATAATCAAATCGAGATCTCAAAAAAAGAAATTTCTGATCTTAGAAAAAAAGGAAAGGATGTTTTTTTATGTCAGATTTATTTTGATATTATTAAGGCGAAACAAAAAATTGCCGAGTTGAGTTTGGATGATAGGGATATTGATTTGTTAAGGGAATTAAATGATAAACTAAAACAAGAAATTGAGTATTCAAAGAAAAACGAGGAAATAAATATTAGAAATGAAATTCAAGAGAAAGTAGAAATGCATTAATGTTGTTTTAATATTTTAATATTTCATATTTTATTACTTATTGCTAAATAAATAATAAAAATAAATAAAGAATCGAAGAATAATAAAAAAGAGGTTGGCTTAATATGGGATTATTCTCATTTGGGAAAAGAAAAAAAAGTAAAAATGAAGAAAATGATACTCAAGACTTTGATGAGTTTGACGAGCCAAAGGAAATAAAAATTAATTCTGATACTCTTGATTTAAACCTTAAAATTTCAAAGCTTACAGCACAGGTTGAATCATTAATGGAGCTTAGAAATTCATATAATGAGAGATTTCAGCAATTTTCTCAGCAACTCGGCGAAATAAGAATGATGGCTATGGATACGAATAGGTCTGTGCAACTAATACAACAAACAGCAGCAAAAGCTACAGAACTTATTGAACAAGTTCAGGCCGAGAAAATCCTAATGGAGATTGCTAAACAAGAGCAAAGACTTGAAATATTAAAGGCAAATATAGAAACAAATGATAGTGTGATACATAAGATAATTGATGAATTAAAAGAAATTCGCAATCAGATGTCTTTTTATAAAGGAACACAACAGGTAATTGAGTTATTCAGTGAAATGAAAGAAAATTTGGTAACGATGAAGAAAATTGAAAATAATGTTGTTAGGCATTCTGATAAAACCGAGCACATGTTTATAAATTTTGAAACAGTTCTTGCTAAGATTGCATATATTGAAAAGGGCTTTGAAGATCTACAAACAAATATTAAACTATTTACTAAAGAGCAAAAAGAAAAACAACAATCTGATTATAAATATTTGGAATTAAAAGTAGAGGATTTAAAAGTGCAATTGCAAGAAACTATACTTCAATTAAACAAAAGGTTGGATAAGTTCAGGGAAAATGTTAATAAGATTGAGTTTTGATAATCCATATTTATTTCATCACTTGCGATATTATTTTTAGAATAATCTTTTTTTATAATATCTTTTTTGATTCTTATTTATTTGCTATTATTTTATTATTTGCTATTATAATTATATTACTTAATACTATATATTATTTTATTGTTTTTATTATATTTTAACAATTCTCAACAATGTTGTAATATTTAAAATAATATCTTTTTTTTATTATTCTTTTCTGTGGAATTTCATAATTCTTATCTATAGAATTTGGCGGCGTCCTCTGGACTGATAGGGTTAATTATTATCCCTGTTTCGTATTCAAAACCTGCCCAGGTTGATAATCTTGGTGTAATCTCAAAATGTAAGTGAAGATTATTAACTCCTTGCTTTATTAGAATATTGAAAGGAGCGTTTATCAGTTTAAGCTTTTGTGTGATATATAGCAGTTGGTCAGCTATTTCATATTTTTCCTGGTCGTTAAGATCTGTTAGTTCTTTTATATCTCTTTTTGGAAAAACCCAAGCTTCCATAATAAATCTTGATGCGTAAGGTGTGAAAGAAATCGTTGAATTTGTTTCTTTAATTCTCCTAAAGCTGTCTTTCTCTGAATTAATTATGCCACAATATGGACAATAATAATTTTTTTTCAAAAATTCATTTACTTTATTCTCTGCTATAAGAATGTCTGGTGGGATAACATTTATGCTTACCAGTTGCCAATGTGTATGCACAATTGATGTTCCAGCTTCTTTTTTGTGATTTTTAAAAATAACAATGTATTTTGTATTGGCGTTTTTTTTTAGTTCACGCATTCTATAACAAAAAACATCTAACACTTCTTTTATTCTGTCAATGCTTAAATCCCAAAATTGTTGATTGATGTCTGGGGTTTCCACTATAATTTCATGCTTGCCAACCGCATCAGCGTATGTGTAGAATGTATTGTCTGTTGAAATGCTAATCTTTCCCGCATTGCCAACTGCGGAGTATAGGTTTGGAAAAACCCTAATTTTCCAGTTACCATTATTATCATTAACTCTGAAAATTTCTTCTGGCGTCAATTTTTCATTCCCGGGACCAAAAGAATCAATTTTTACTTCTTCTTGAATCTCATTTTTTTTAAATTGATCAGGTCTTTTAGCTCGCTCAGTAGCGATTATTACATAATAATCCAGCAGATAATCTTTTCTCAATTCCAAGTATTTCATCCTCTTTTTTTATATAACATTTTTTATTTTTATATAATTTTCATATAATAATCTCCTTTATTTTTATATATTTATTTTTTTAATGCAAGATTGTGTGCTTCAATATAATTTTTAATAAGAAATTTCCAGTCTGCCAGCAAGGCAAGATTTTTTGCATCAATCTTTTTTTCGACTCTATCAGCATGACTTAATTCAGAATACTCTTTCAATATCTCAAAAAATTTTTGTACAACCTCATCCTCAGTTTTTTGAAACCTGTCTAAAACATACATTCCCGAATTTTTGTCTTTAAGCCTTGGTTTGATAAATCTTCCGAACCCGGAAAGGTCGGTTGTCAGACTGCAAACACCAAGCGCTGCACCCTCTAAAGGGGTATATCCCCATGGCTCGTAATAACTCGGAAATAATCCTAAATGACAACCAGCCATAGCATCATATAAAGGAAGGTTAATAAGACCGTCATCTCCATCTAAATAAACCGGATATATTATTGCCTTTACTGGATCATCTTCTTTATTATCTACACCCAAGTCTCTTAGGGTTTTAACTACTATGTTATTATCTTCATTTATTAAGTAATGTGTTGATAGTGGTGGATTGCCCTTTCTCCTGAAATGAAGAATATTTTTTCTACCTTCTGTTAGAAATTCCTTTGTGAAAAGACTCTCGCTTGTTATGTTTTTCTCCAAAATCAAATCATATGTAATTCTTTTAAGCAATTCAGCAGAGTTCCATTGTACAAAATTCTTTATATGCTGGTAGTATGATTTGTTTTCCATCATCTCTGTTCTTAATCCTCCATGTTCCATAGGAACCCAGAACATAGCACATATTGTTCTTTTGCTGTTTTTTATTTTCAAGTAATCATTTAATTTTGCTAAAGCTTTAATAAATATGTCAATTCCCTTGTTTCTATACTCAAATCTCCCACTAATAAAGAAGAGAAGGCTGTGCTCTAAATCGAAGGCGTAGTGTGGAAAAAAATAATAAGTTAAAAACTCCCTAATCTTTTCTCTACAAGTTACGTGTTTTATACTTGTTTCTTCTATAGTTGGAAATTTTTCCATATCTAATCCGTTTAATACAAGGACTTCTGGCTTTCTGCCAAGGATTTTTTCTGCCTCAATACTAGTGATCTCTGAAACAGTTGTAAATATATCTGTTGCATTTGCGCAAGCCTTTTCTGTTAAATATTTATCTTGTACACCCAAAGAATATGCTTCTTTGTCTGGATCAATCTTTTCAAGATTTTCATACAATTGCCCTCCACTTCCCGCTATACTTCTGCCCAGCATTGTGGCGTGTGTTGTAAATACTGTTCTAATTTTAGAATTTGTTTTTTTTAGATAAAGTATTATTCCTCCCGCCATCCATTCATGACAATGCACAACAATTTTTTTATTTTCAAGTTTATTTTCAATTATCTGAAGTAATCTTCCCACTGAATAAGACCACATCATTGGCTCATCAAAATCCCAATTTGATCTTAGCGAGTCAATCTTATAATCTTCCCACATTTTTTTTCTAAGATCATTTTTTTGTGGAATTCTTGCAGAAAAATCAATTAAAATTGTTAATGGTTCACTTTCTGCATCTATCCACTTACCAAAATAACAGATAATTCCTTCATTATTTGCTTGATTGAATGACTTCTCTAAAAATTCAGGTGGATTCAATTTTTCAAAATGTATTTTTGCATTATTCTCAAAATATGGCCCTATTAGAAAATAATTATTCCTACCATAATACTCAACCATTCTTGCAGTCTTGCTTTTTACAACAGTAAATATTCCACCAACTTTGTTGCAGACCTCCCAAGAACTCTCGAATAAATAATCTGCTTCAGCCTTAATACTGTTTTGAGTTTTCTTTGTTTCATTTTTATTATCTTTTTGATTCATTTTTTCTTGATTTAATATTTTACTTTAATTATTATATTACTAATTATTACATTAATAGTTATAGTGAATAATAAAATCTTATAACAGCAATTTTCCTATTATGCCACCAGCCACCAATCCAATTATGAGTCCAATCAAAAAGTCTTTTAATAATGTAAAATCACTTATTATATGACTTTTTCCAATCTCTTTTGTTAGTAAACTTGTTCTATTGTCTATACTTCTTAGTACTTCTTCTTTAGTTTTTGATTGGCGTACTGAATCTGCAAGTATTTTATCTTCCAAGCTGTACTCAATCCAGTTAGCAAAATCATTTTTGTCATTATTTAGATGATGAGAAAACTCTTCATCATTCATTGTTTCTATTGCTTTTTTTAATTCAAAGATGTTCTTAGCTTTAATGTTATTCTTTGCAATAAATACCTCATCCTCTTTTGCTTCTTTTATCATCTAACTCACCATAATTCTTTTATTATATATTCATAAATTTTTTTTTGAATCTCTTGTTTATTCTTTAGATGTCTAATTTGTTCTGCTAATTCTGTTTCATCAAAAACATCTCTTATCCAATTGGAGAAATCATTCCTTTCATCATTGACATGATGAAAAAAGACAGCATCCTCCATTTTACCCATTTCTTCAGCCAACTCTTTAATGTTTTTTATCTTTTTTCCGTCTCTGAGTATAAAAAAATACTTGTTTTCAATATCTTTTTTTATTTTTGAAATACCAGCTTTATTTTTAGTTAGATTTTTATGCATAGAACTATTTCTAATTTTTTTTTTATTTTCCAAAGTTCTCAACCTCTTTTATGTAAACTTTATTTGTCTAACTTTCTAATCTCAAATAAACCCGCCAACTCAAATCTTTGATTTAGTTGTTGGTATATATAAATATTGTGATATTATCTATTTATTGTTGTTGGAATATTATTTTGAACTATTTTTTGATCAATACATTTTTTATGTGCATTTATTCTTATCTGAATGTCGTGAATTACATTCATAAAATTTATAAATGCTTCATATGGTGAATCATATGGATTGAAGTATTTATGTACGTCTCCATCATTAAACCATTTTGTGCACATATAATAAAAATGATCGCTTGTCTGTAATTTTCTCCAATTGTTAATGATCTCCGGATCGTTTGTTTTTAGTACATCTTGCTCTATTTCGTAGAGTTTGTGAATTGCTGATTGTTGCATTCTATTGCCGAGCCAAGCACTTAGATCTCGCTCAATGTCTGCCCACGAAATAAAATTATGGATGTCTACTTCGTCCATCGGTTCATATTGTAATAAATCTGATGGGTTCTTGAATTCAAGGTGTTTGTATTTTAGAATTTCATTAGGAAGATGGGATAAAAAATTAAAGATTCCTGTATCTTCCCATTGGTGCTCTCCGAATGTTTCATAGTCCATAAAAAGATTTATAGTTTGGCCTTGAGTTGCAGCAATCCACGAGGCAAACTTGTCCGCTAACAATGGGTGCTGTTCCCAACCTTTATTTGAAAATCTAAATGCTATATCATCGCTTAGTTTATAATTTTTTAATAGTAGCTTTAAGTTTTTTGTTGTTTTTGCCTTGTAAACATAGTTTGGGCTTCTCCAGCCAAGAATATGGTCTGCTCCTTCTGCTATTATTCCTTTATAACCCATGTCTTCAATAAAATGAGCTAACTCATTATTGTATATTAATTCTGTATTTCTAAAAATTTTTGGTTTTTGGTTAAATAATGATTTAATTTTATGTTTATGTAAGTTAACCTGTTCTTTGAATTCTTTTTTTGAGTATAGATATGACAGAGAATGATGATATGTCTCGCTTAGGATTTCAACATAACCAGTATCATTTAGCTTTTGAAACGATTCTATTACTTCTGGAGTATATTCTTCAAATTGTTCTAGGACAACTCCTGTGAAGCTATACGCAACCTTGAATTTGCCATTGTATTTATTTATTAAGTCTAACATTATTTTATTAGTTGGAAGATAGCACTTATTAGCAACTTTTTCAATAACAAATTTATTTTTTGCATCATCGAAGTAATTAGTGTTGTGTCCAATATCGAAAACTCTGTATTTTCTTATTCTGTATGGTTGGTGTACTTGAAAATAAAAACAAATACTTGTCATTGTGATTTTCAATGAGCTAATGCCATTGCCTCCTTATACGCATCAACACATCTCTGTGCTGGCTCAATCAGGTTAAATTTACTAACTTCTTTAATACTGTTTTCTTTTAATTCTTGGTATAATTCTGGATGCCTTAAGACACTTACTACCTTGTTGGTCATTTCATCAATATCCCAAAAATCAACTTTCAATGCGTTCTTTATAACTTCTGAAACTCCTGACTGTTTTGATATTATTACTGGGGTGCCATTTTTTAATGATTCTAGTGCAACAAGACCAAATGGTTCTGCTACACTCGGCATTACAAATAGATCTGCCATCTGAAATGCTTTATGAACATCTTTGCCTGTTAACCAGCCAGTAAATATTACTTTGTTCTCAATCCCAAGTTCAACTGCTCTATTGATTATTCTGGGTAACATGTCTCCAACACCTGCAAAAATAAATTTTGTATTTGGCTCATAATCAAGAACTTTTTTTGCCATTTCTATAAAATAATCAGGTCCTTTTTGAATTGTAACCCTCCCCATAAATAGAACTATTTTATCATTTTCAGATATTCTTGAATTAAAATTAATATTATAATCGGGATTGTTTGGATCTATTCCCCAATGAACTACTTTTATTTTATCTGGATTAATATTATAATATCTTATCACATTATTTTTTGTGAAATTGCTATTTGCAATTATTAAATCAGCGTTTTTCAGACCTTCAAATTCTATATGGCTTATATACGTATTTGGATTTCCGCCTGTCCTGTCAAATTCTGTTGCATGAATGTGTGCTATTAGAGGTTTTTTTGATACTTTTCTTGCTATCATTCCTGCCGGGTAAGTCATCCAGTCATTTACATGAATAATATCATGATCCTCAAGCTCAGCAATTATTCCAGCAAGCTGCGCAAATCTCTGAACTTCTGAATAAATATCCTTTCCATATACTTCATTATTCTTTCCTGTTTCACTTATTATCTGAAGTTTTTTATAAAATTCATTATATGCATCATACGTGAGGTATGGCATTAGAATACTATTTATTTGTTTTATCTTTATTTTTTTATGAATATTGTTTGTGCCAATTATTTTTACAAAATCTGATTTTGCATCTTCTGGTGCCTTTGGCATAACAAATGTTATTTCATGTCCAAGGAGTGATAGTCCTTTTGTTAGGTCATAGCATGCAGTTCCTAATCCTCCAGATTTAAATGGAGGAAACTCCCAACCAAACATAAGGACCTTCACAGATACACCCCTTGTTTTCTGTTACTTTTACTTATGTTTTTTATTTCTTTTGATGTAGTCTTTTTGTTAGAAGTATTAAATAGAAAATTCTTACAAGAAGTATTCAAGATATTTAAAACTAAATATTTTTTAGTGTTCAATTTTTCACTTCTTTTAACACAGTCTAGCTAGTTTAGAGGTATGATTATGTATGTTGACTTTTTTTGCAAATCTAACCGGTTAATTATTTGCTTTTTTCTGACTACATCAACACCCTTCTTATTTATTTTTTATATTACTATTTAAATGTTGTTATTTTTTTGGTTTTTTGTATTTTTTAATTTTGATAATATATTACTGATTTACAAATAATGATTATTTATAATATGTAATTTTATAATATATGATTCTTAATTATTTTTAAAAAATCAATAAATAATTAAATTATTAAATAAATAAACTAAATATTTTATTAAATTATTAAACAGAAAAATTTATATATTAACTGTGTTTTAGTAATTAAAGATATGGAAACAGAACAATTATTAACTGGAGCCAGACTTGTGATATTAAATGAGATAGCAAACAGTCCAAAATCTGCATCAGAAATAGCTAAAAATATTGGTACAAGTATTGCATATGTAGATCAACAACTAAAATTTTTGGAGGCCTATAATATAATAAAAATATATACTGAAAAAGATATAGATAAACTTAATGTAAAAACAAGTCAAGTTGAATCACCTGAGTCAAGACCTAAGTCAATGTATAAGAAAACTGGAAAACCTTTAAGAAAATATATGTTAACTCAGGAACTTATCATGATAACAATAGTTGCCAAAAACGGGGTTGATAGAAAAATAATACCTTTCCATTCTGACCAAAAAATATTTCCTAATATTTTTTTAGTTGATAATGTTGAAGATATGTTTTACATTTCTAAATTCATATTACATACTGATGAAATACTAGAAAAAGTAAACAGCTTGGGTATAATAAACCACACAAAGGATAGTATAGAGTTAATATTGTTAACTGATCATATTGATGAGATAAGGCAAAAATATAGTAATGTACTGCTGAAGAATCCTTATGGAAAAGAGAAAAAAATAATTTGTTGGACACATAATGAGCACGAGTTCAAACAAGGCATTACAAAAAAAGAAAAATATTTTCTTAACCTCTTGAAAGAGCCAAAAATAATTTTTGATCAAGAAAATAAATTATCTCAATTAAAAAAAGAGAGAGACTTAATAATAAAATAATCAATAATTTTTTTAAATATTAAAAATATCAATTCAATATACATATAACTATACTATCTCCGAAACATTTTTATATAGAATATTCTATACTGGTATTGGGGGTAAGGTTAAGATATACTTTTTGTTGAATTAACAATATAAGTATATTTTAGATATTATTTATTATATTGGGATATATACTTATTGTAGCCTGACCCTTTGAAAATATGGGAGTACTTGATGAGTCAGAATTCGAGGAATTAATGAAAAAGCAGCGAGATATGGCTACAAGAATAGTACAGGAATCAGATACTGATAATCAAATAAAACTAATTTCTATTTATGATTCATTGGTAAAACCAAAAGAAAAAAAAGTGCAGGTTGAATTATTGCTCATTGAGGCTCAAGCTCAAGGTCTTTCTGAAAGAGAAGCAATACAAATAATTGAAAAACTAAAAGATATAGGAATCTTCTATGAGCCACAGCCAGGTTATGTTAGCAAGACTTAGTAGGTAAAGACTTATTTTTAAATAATTCTTTTAAATAAATTTATAATAACATAAGTTTTTCTGTATCATAAAATGAAATACAAAATTGACTTACATATGCACAGCACAGCAAGTGATGGAACACAAAGCCCTGCAAAAGTAGTAGCGTTAGCAAAAGAAAGAGGACTTAATTTAATTGCTCTTACAGACCATGATACAATAGAAGGATTAGAAGAGGCATTAATTGTTGCGAAAAATTATAATATTCATTTTGTTGCAGGAATTGAATTAAATGTAATATATAGAACAAATTTATACAAAAACGGAGAAAAAACACTAACTCTTGATTTACTTGGTTATTTTATTGATTACAAAAACAACAATTACTTTGATAAAGAATTTATAACAACTCTTGAAGAAAGCAGAAAGTATAGAATATGGAGAGCAAAAGAGGTTCTTAACAAAACTAACTCAGATCTTATTATAGAAGGGAAGCAAATAATTACAGACCAGGAATGGAATAACCTAGTTAAAAATACTCAAGGCTCATTTAGTAGGGTGCATATAGCTGAATTAATGATAAAGAAAGGTTTAGTAGAAAATCATAATAAGGCTTTCCAAAAATATTTAATAAAAAATGATGTTCCCAAAAAAGAACTAACACTTGAAACTGGTTCCGCTTTAATCAGGAGAAATAAAGGACTTGTAGTTCTTGCTCACCCACATGGTAAGGATCAATACACATTAAGAAATTTTTTACCTAATATCGAAGATCACGGACCAATATTAAAATCTATGCTTCCTTATATTGATGGTCTTGAATGTTATTATTGGGATCATAAGAAACCCCAAACAGATTACTATATTAAATTTGCAAGAAATTCCAATTTGATAATAACTGGTGGTAGTGATCATCATGGTGGAGAAAAGAACAGGTTAGGTAGGCAGTTTGTGCCAGAATATGTCAGAGAATTTTTTTCTTAGATTCCAGCTCACGTATAGCATCACTAGCAATCCATTTAGCTGTTTTGGTCTCCTGTTTCAAAATTCGGTGTGCACACTCAATGGCTTTTTTGTTCAGATTTTTATTTTTTTTTCCAATCTGGCGAAGAGCCCAATTAACTGCTTTTCTAACAAAATTTCTTTTATCATAAGAATATTTTTCTATCAATGGAAAAAACATATCAAATTTTTGATCTGACCAGTCTTTTCTGTGCCAAGCAACACAAGCTATGAGTGCAAATCCCGCCCTTCTTATGAATTCCTTTTCATCTTTTACCCATTCAAAAATCTTTTTTTCTGCAAATTCAGTCTTATCAAACAAATTCATGCAGCACTGATCACACAAATCCCAAGAGTTGAACTCTATTACCCACTCATCCATTAATTTCTCTGTAATTTTTTTTGGGTCAGCAACCATACTCGCAAGAATTCTTGCTTCATGAATATTTGTTTTCCAGAGCTGAAGTGCAAGCACTTGCCTGTCAGGGTCTTTTATATGCCTTTTTGCAATAGCTCGCAAGACAGGAATTCTAACTCCAAGTGCATATTTTGAATTAATCCCAAACCGAGCCATTCCCTCTTTGTCTTTTGGATTAGACTTTTTTTTAGTTCTGAAATTATTTGGTTTAGTTTTTGATATGACATTTTTATTCCAATTTTGATATTGCACCTTGTTTGCATGCTTCTATACAAGAAAAGCAATTAGTACATAATTTTTTATCATAAACAATATTTTTTTTTCTTTCCAATGCCCCTGTAGGACATACCTCAACACATCCATCACACTTGGAGTTACCGCATTTACAACCAGTGCATTTCCATTCTTTCCAACAACATTTTTTGTAATTAATTTTTATAGTCATAAGTTTTTATCTCCTATCCATCTTCACTCTTGTTTAATATCCGAATAAACTAGTCTGTTTTGAATTTTTTAGAATTTCCTTGAATGATTTATCAAAGAATACAAGTAATGAGTCCGCAATCGGCTCAAGCTGTTTATCAACATAATGATTATAATCTATTTTGTGTTTTATTTTTTCAATTGGTTCAGGTCCATCTGTTGTCATTACATATTGTATCAAGTTTGATTTTAGTTTTCCCAATTTTCTCGCAGCTTTTACATGCGGGGGTGTTGTCTTTATGTATTCTGACAATGGTTTGTTAATTTTTTTCTTGTAAACAAGTTTGTCGTCATATCTCCCATTCTCTAAGTTAGCGACAAATTTTTTTATAAAATCTGCTACTTCTTCATTATGGAATATCTTGTCAAGCAGTTCTTCCTGAAATATTTTTGAAAGCTCTGTCCAGTCACTTCTGACAAACTCCATACCAGTAAATTTTATAACTTCTTTTCCATTTTCGATGAGCAATCCTGCATACCTTTTCTTTGCTCCTTCTTCACTTCCACGGATTCTTGGCATTAAAAATTTTATAAAAACTTTTTCGAACTCTAATTCTAAATAACTTTTCCTTGCATATTCTCTTCTTACAAAGTCTTCATAAAATTTGTTTATATAATATTGTATTTCTCTTCCAATCTTTTCTGCCTCTTCTCTTGTACTTGCTTTTGTCTCTACAAATGCACTGTCTGTGTCACTATAAATAACCCTATAACCTTTTTCCTCTATTTTTTTTGCAGTTAATTTAATCAGGTATTGGCCGAAAGTAGTTATTGCGTTGTTTATATCCATATTGTAAAATCTGCAACTCGGATTTCCAAGTACCCCATAGAAAGAGTTCATAAGAATTTTTATTGCATACCTTGCCAGTTCATTTTTTTGTTTTCTTGCTGCTTCTCTTTTTTCCCATAGGTTGTGAATGAGTATGGGAAGAATGCCGTCTTGATTCTTGAAGTATGCATTATTTGGGCTTCTTACGTATTTATGAATATCTTTTTTATCTTTCTCCGGGATTTTTTCAGGGTGTCTTACAAAACTATACGGGTCTATGTTAAATGTTTTAATTATGCTTGGATACAGGCTCTTGAAATCTACTACAACAATGTTTTCATATAATCCGGGAATTGAATCCATCACATAACCTCCCACGCCAGAGGTTTCTTTTTCAATAAATTTTGAGTTAAAGCAAACAAGTTTTCTTTTTTTTGTTTCTCTCAGATATACACTATCTAAACTTGCAACACTCGCTCTTACTTTATCTAATGTCATACCTGTAAGTAATGAGCGCTGGATTGACAAGTCAAGAGTTTTTGTTTTTTCAAGTATAATATACACCATTTCTGAATCTAGAAGATTATAATCAACCAATTTTTGCTTGTCATACTTAAATGCCTTTTCAATTTCTTCTCCTTTATTCTCTTCGCCAATCAGTTTTTTCATATGAAGAACTTCTTGTGCGGCTGTTTCCAAAGTGTAATCCTCTAGTTTGTAGAAATTTATTTTCAAAACATTAATTCCGTTAAGTATCATTCGTCCAGGGAATTCTGCTGTGCTTTCTTTCATGAATTCTTTTTCTATCTTTATTGTGCACGGCCAGTCAGTCCTTCCAAACACGAATGGAATTTTAAAATAGTCAAATCTTTGTTTTAAAATTTTTAAGTCAAAATCTATTACATTCCAGCCAGTGATAATATCAGGATCAAGCTTTATTATTAATTCTTTAAAATGTTCCAGCATTTCTTTCTCTGTATCAAATATTTTTGCATTTTTGAGTTCTTCTTTACTTCTTATAAGAACTCTTTTGTAATCCTCACAGTATACAGAAATGCAGTATATTTCCTTTGCTTTCATGTCTGTTTCTATATCTATACTAACAATTTTTAATCTTGGGAACCATTCCTCTTCTTTAAATCTTGGATTTTCATAAATTCTATTTACATACTCGCCTTTTTTAAATTCTCCATCAATAAAAGTACTTCCCTTTATTTTGTTATCTATCATAAATCTCTGGACAAATCTAATATCTGACTCAAATGTTTCAATCTTTTCTTCTTCAAATAAATCCCTTAGTTTTTTGACATCAGAAGGAATATTTAATACAATTTTTGTCATCAGTTCATCATCAAAATTCTTAAAATCCGATTCTTCGAAAATAGTGTTTTTTTCTGCGATTTTTCTTGCCTTATCTTCATCAGATTTTCTAATAAAAAAGTATGGCTTATATTCATTAATGGTTAGAAAACTCTCTCCGTTCTCTAGTCTTCCAAATAAATATACTAAAGCTCTATTATCAATAATCCTATACGTTGGATAAACAACAAACGCCCTCATAAAAATTTTAAATAAAAAGGATTATATAAATTTAATTGAAAAAATATTTAAACTAAAGATGTTTTTAATTATTTATTCTTATTTCAGGATGAAAATATTATTATGGGGGGTAAAAATGTGTATTATGAAAGAATTCAAAGATTTCTTGAATGAGTATAAAGTAGTGCCGTTAGCTATTGCATTTATTATGGGTGTTGCAACAACAACATTAATTCAGTCATTAGTAAATAATATAATTATGCCCATTATAACTCCATTTATACCTGGTGGTGCATGGCAGACAGCAACATTCAATTTTGGTCCAATTGTTATTGGATGGGGAGCATTTGCTGGAGCAATAATTAATTTTATTATAATTGCTTTTGTAGTATTTATGATGGCAAAGATTATTCTTAAAGAGAAAAAAGTAACAAAAAAATAATTTTTATAATTTTATTTAATTCTTTTTTTTATTATTATTTTAATTTTATTTAATTTTTTTATTTATCGATATTTAATTATAATATTTAATTATATTAACCCCTATTTATAAATATTAACCTTCAATTAGCAAGAGGAAAGCCATTATTCCTATTCCAAGTAATATTCCAAATAACTGAAACCCGGATTTTGCTGGACTTGTTTCTTTATGCAGCTCTGGAATAAGATCAGAGCTTGCAATATAAATAAATCCACCTGCAGCAATAGGGATTAGAAAAAGAGTTATATTTTCAATATTTTTGCCAATAATTAATGTTAGTATTGCACCAATTATTGAAATACATGCTGAAAGAAAATTAAAAAATAATGCTTTTTTCTTCGAATATCCTGCATGAAGCAATATTCCAAAATCCCCAATCTCCTGAGGAATTTCATGAAGTAAAACCGCCACTGTTGTTGCAATTCCTATTTGTGTATTGGCAATATAACTTCCAGCAATCAAAACACCATCAAGAAAATTATGGAATCCATCCCCGACAAGGTTCATTACTCCAAGATGATGCGGGTGTTGTTTTGATGTTGGAATATGACAATGGCGCCAACAAATAAATTTTTCCAAAGTAAAAAATAAAAGTATTCCGATGAGAAACATCAGAGAAACCTGGAATGTGAAACCATAGCTTTCAACTATTTCTGGAATTAAGTGAATAAAAGAATCACCCAATAATGCACCCGCCGCAAAACTAACTAAGAACAACAATATTTTTTTTAAGAATTCCTGTCTTAATGAAAATGTAAAAAGTCCTATAAGAGAAATAAGACTAACAATAATAACACTAATAAGAGTATAAAACCATATTTCGTGCATATTTTTAGAATTATATATGATATTATAAATGTTTTGTATTAATTATTGTTTTGTATTTATTAATAATTGTTGTTTTGTATTAATTGTGTCGGTCCTAAATATTTAACTATAAATATTAATTATCAACGTTGAAATAAACACTAAAACTTTTTAAACTTCTCTTTTTTCTGATGATATATGAAACGAATAGCAGTAGTTGATAATACTAAACTCAAGGATATGGATAAAAAAAAGCATATTCAGAGTTTGTGTCCAGTCAACAGAATGGGGACTGATTGCATATATTTTGAGGGCAACAAGCTTTTGATAGATGAAGCTACTTGTATTGGTTGTGGTATTTGTGTAAAGGTGGCGCCTGAGGCAATTAGAGTTATAAATTTGCCTGAAGCCTTGAATAAAGAGCCTATTCACAGGTATGGAAAGAATGGTTTTGCGTTATACAATCTTCCTATTCCCCAGTTTGGAAAAGTTGTTGGAATCATTGGTAGTAATGGAATAGGAAAAAGCACTGCCTTACAAATAATTGCAGGTATAATAAAGCCAAATCTTGGAAAGGTTGATGATAGTAGTGTTAATCAGAAGGAAATAATAAAATACTTTAAAGGTACAGAAGCCCAAGGTTTTTTTGAAGGATTATATAGAGGAGAAATCAAGGCAGCTTATAAGCCTCAACAAGTTGACCTTATTCCAAAACAGTTTAATGGAACAGTAAAAGAGTTGCTAAAAAAAGTTGATGAAAAAAATGAGTATGAAAAAGTTATTGAATTACTCGAACTCAACAATATTACAGATACTGAAATATCAGAGATTTCGGGTGGAGAATTACAAAGGGTTGCTATCGCTGCTACTGTTTTAAAGAAAGCTAATCTATACATGTTTGATGAGCCGACAAGTTACTTAGATATAAGGCAAAGATTGAAGATTTCAAATTTTATCAGGGGATTAGCTGATGAGAACACAGCAGTTATGGTTATCGAGCACGACCTTATTATTCTTGATTATATGACTGATCTTATTCATTTAATGTATGGTAAAACTGCAGCATATGGTGTTGTCTCCATGACAAAAACAACAAAAGCAGGAATCAATATTTATTTAGGAGGATACTTAAAAGAAGAAAATATTCGCTTTAGGGATAAACCAATAATATTTAACGAACGTGCTCCTGTAACCGATTCAAAACATTCGTTGCTAACGGTGTGGAAGAGTATGGAAAAGAGTTTTGGAAAATTTAAATTAAAAATCAATGATGGTAAAATCTTCAAAAACGAAATTGTTGGTGTTCTCGGGGAAAATAGTATAGGAAAAACAAGTTTTGTAAAAATTCTTGCTGGCGATATTGGAACAGACAATAAAATTCCGCTGAAATTATCATATAAACCACAGTATCTTTCTCCGAATGATGATTTAGTTATGGATGTTTTGCACACAGCTGTCCAGTATTATGATGTGCAATTGATTAGACCTTTAGAATTAAAAGATTTGTTGTTGAGAAAATTGACAGAGCTTTCAGGAGGTGAATTACAGAGGGTGATGATTGCAAAAGCTCTTAGTGAAGATTCAGAAATTGTTCTTATGGATGAGCCGTCTGCATATCTTGATGTTGAGCAAAGACTTGTTGTTTCAAAAACAATTAAGGAGATGTTGAATATTACAAGAAAAAGTGCGATTGTTGTTGACCACGATTTATTATTCTTAGATTATCTCTCAGATAGACTTATCGTGTTCGAAGGAGTTCCTGCGCTTCACGGAGAGCAAAAAGGCCCTTTTAGTATGGAGCAGGGAATGAATATTTTTCTTAAAGGTATAGGTCTTACTTTTAGGAGAGATGAAGAAACTCATAGACCCAGGGCTAATAAAGCAGAGAGTCAGAAGGATAGGGAGCAAAAAAGTAGCGGAAGGCTTTACTATCACTAAAATTAAAAACAATTGAAGAAAAGAATGAAAAAATACAAACATCAAATCTCAGAAGAAAAAAAAAGGTTTAGAAAAATCTATAGAATACCAATCATTATTAGCATTCTCTCTTTTGTAGTATTAATTTTTCTCATACCGCTACCTTTTATTGTATTCAACAAATCTTATTATTATAATCATTATGAACAAAACAGAGTTTACGATGTTTTGGGAAGGAATAATACTCAGGCCCTTACTTTTTCCTTGCTTACTTTTTTTAGGTGTGACGAAAAAGCAATGAATCAATTGCAGAAAAAGCAGAAAAATGAAACTTGCGAGGTATTTTTGAAAGGAAACTACACACACAATAGTACTATTTTTTATTTTACAAAAGAAGAAATAGCTCATCTTCACGATGTGAAACACCTCGTAAGATTAAGTATTGGTGCAATTTACATCGCGCTGCTGGTTTTTCTGCTTGCAGTAGTTTTTATGTATATTTCAATAAAGAGAAAAAAAGAAAAAATAAAAAATTTTTTTAATCTTTTTACAAAAATAGTTTTTCAAGGCTCAATATTTTTGTTGCTTATTTATATTATTGTTGTTATTTTTGTTTTTTTAATAAATTTCAGCTCATTCTTTAATTTATTTCACTCTTTTTTTTTTCCCAAAGGAAATTATTCATTTCCTAATAACTCCCTTTTGATAACATTATTCCCAGAAAGTTTTTTTTATAATGCAGCAAAAAAGATTTGGCTATCTGGAGTAATTACTTCAATAATTGTAATTTTGGCAAGCTTTGTATTAAACATTCTGATTAAAAAATCCAAAGAATAAAATTCTTAAAGACTAAGCCCTTCCCCTGCTCTCTCCTTTAATAATCCCTGAGGCAATTATGTGTGCGATCCTTAATGGCTCAGGAATATCTGAGTGCTTTGTTGTAATATTTAAGACACTTAGGGCATCTCTTAAGCTAATATTAATATGTTGAATATATATGCTATTAATTCTTTTTGGTTTTGGAAAACTACTTATTAGTTCAATCTCCTTTTTCTTTCCTATTTTTTTTAATGCTGAAAAAATTTTATTATAATCTGGATAATTTCTAATGACAACAATTACTGGTATGTTTGTTTTTTTGCTTAACTCGAATATGTTTATAACATTAAAACCACCAACAGCGATTCCCTTGAGAAAAATACACCTAATTTGTGTTTTAAACTTTGACTTGTTAATCATCTCTGTTATTCTTTTTGTTGCATTAACCCCATCTTTTTTTATCCAGCAACTCAAAAGGCCATCCATGAATACTCCGCCACGGAAAACAGTTCCGATAACAAGAACATTTTGTTTGCTTTTTTTTTCAAAAGGGCTGTCATCAATACCGAGAACCCTGATTTCTTTTTTCATTTGGAATATTTATTTTTTCCTTTGACATATTTCTTATTTATAATATTTAAAATGTTTCTTTCTCATTTTTCATGTAGACAGTTCTCGTAGGATAAGCAATCTCGATTCCTTCTTCGTCATATCTTTTCTTTAATGCCTTTATGAACTCGTGCCTGATTAAATACTGGTCAGTATACTTGTTTATTCTGAAAGTTGCATTAAAATTAATATTTGAATCAGAAAACTCATTAAACCTTATGAATGGGTTGAAATCTTTAACTCCGCCCGGCACTGTTTTTTCTATTTCTTTCATTACTTCAACTGTTATTTTTTCAACTTTTTCAAGGTCTGAGTTGTATGATACTCCAACCGGAATAATTATTTGCATATATTGTTCGGGTTTTTCATAATTTGTTATTATGCTCTGTGCAAATTTTGAGTTAGGTACTACTATAATGTTGTTTCTTGTTGTTTTTATCTTTATTGTTCTCCAATTTATGTCTTCAACATACCCGTTTATTGGGTTACTAGCGGTTGGCTCTATCTCGACGTAGTCACCGATTCGTACTGTTTTGTCACTGCTTATATAAAACCCAGAAAAAAGATTGCTAAGAGTGTCCTGTAATGCAAGTGCTACTGCCAGACCACCTATTCCAAGCGAGGCGACAAGCGGAGTAATTTCTACTCCGAGATATCTGAGCATTATTATAAAAATTATAACCGTAATTGTGATTTGGATGATTATTTTAAATATCTTTGGATATCTTTCTCCGCTACTGTCATGTTTCTTTTTTGCTTCTGAAGCATACCAGTTAAAAATATTTCCTGTTAATCTTACTGCGAGATAAATCACCCAGATGAATATTATAACTGTAAAAACTTTCTTAATTGTTGTAATATATGCTACCATGTAATTTACAGAAGTAATTGATATGTATAATCCTAAGATTATTACACCCCAGAATATTACTGGTTCTATCGCATGAACAATTGCATCATCAAGACTTGTTTTAGTTCTTTTTGTAAATTGTTTAATAATTTTTGTTATAACGAATTCAAGAATTCTTCCTAAAGCTATTGAAGAAATGAGTATAATAACTGACCATAAAATGTCATGCCTGATTAGAAAATCAATAATATCTTGAAAAACCATCCTGATTCCTCTTTTTAATCATTTTTTTATCTGGCACTTATAAGTGTGCTTGTTAGTTTGACACCTTTTATTGACCTGATTTTTTCCATAACAAATCTTGCGAGATCCTCTGCATTTTCTATTTCAACTTTAATTATTATATCCCACTCTCCGAACAGGATATGCGCTTCTCTTACTTCCTTATTTTTTGTTATTGATTCTAATATCTTTTTCTCATTGGCATCTTCTAAAGTTATTAAGATATATGCAAGCATTATATCACCCTAACAATTGTAATGGTTAGTTATTTTTAAAGCTTGTGATTGAAGCTTTTATATAGACTAAAATATTTTTAAGAACATTTTCAAACTTTCTTATGTATTAATTTTTTATTATTTATTTCTCTGAATATTTTTATAGTAGACGTATTTGTTGTGTGTTTTTTAGTAAATCTTTTATTCTTCTATCTTTCTGGCAATTGTCAAAAATGCTGTGTGAATATTATTTTTTGTTTCTGGTCTAACTTTCTTTTCTTTCACAATCCAGTCACGCTGGATGTTTTCAAAGTTTCTTATGATGAAGAAGCCTTCTTTTTCTAGTGTTTTATTTGTCTGCATTGTCTGAGTGATGCAGGGGCTGTATGTTACAATGAACCCACCCAATTTTAATGTTTTTTTTACATTTTTAATTGCTCTGAAGGGTTCAGGTAGGTCGAGAACAACAAGATCTGCAATAGATTTTGGCAGTTTTGCTGTCTCAATATTCTCATTCTTGATAATTATGTTCTTTGTTTCAGTGAATATAATGTTTTGTTTTGCCTGCTCGAGATGTTTTTCATTTATATCATAAGAATAAACAACTTTGCAGAATCTCGCGAGATAAATTGCAAGTGCTGCACTTCCTGTTCCGGCATCGATAACAACGCTGTCTTTTCCTATTCCTGTTTCTGCTATAATAGAACCAATATCTTTAATACTTATTGTTTGAGCGAATTTTTTTAATTTTTTAAATGTATCAATGAATGATGCGTCGATAATATAAAAATTGTCGTTATTAATATTAGTTTTGTTTTTTGTTTTTTTTAAATCTTCTTTGTTGATTGTTCCGTGTTCAGTATGATAATCCTTATTTACATCTTCAATATAATATTTTTTTGCCTTAGAAATTGTGACTTCTCTGTCTAAATCTTCTATAAACTGTTTTTTTTCTTTTTTGTAAATAACTTTTTTTATTAGCATAGGTTGAGAATAAATATTTTATTTATTTGATTTGTGGTTTTCTGGTGAACTTTAAAATATTTTTGATTTTTTTGACTTAATTTTCTCGATATGCGATTTTTTTTTCTTGATTGTGATTTATTGGAATTATTCTAAGAAGATTAGAAGAATTTTAAAAAAGAGCGGTGGGCCCAAGATGGCCTGATGAGTTGTTGGGGGATATCAGAAGAAAAGCCCATCCTGACCCACACCGCAACATGAAGTCATGTTATGTGTTTGGTTATGTTTGGATTTCCGTGAATTACGGAGCATTATTTTTGTTACACCTCTTTGAGTTTTCCTAACTCTTCTTTTTTATATTTTTCAATTGATTTATCGAGATTTTTTTTGTTGAGTTTAATTTTGTCACTATTATCTGATATTTTTCTGATTATGTTTTCTTGGTCCTCCAATGTTTTAGGCTCAATAATCTTGAGAAGAATTCCTTCGTCATCGATTGTATATACATAAAAGCCTGTCCCCTCTTCGATTTTTAGCTCTTCCCTAACATCTTTTGGTATGACTATTTGCCCCCGCTTATCGCACTGAACAAGTCTGGCGTATTTCTTCATTTTAATTTCTGAAAATCAGATAAATTTACTTAAAATATAATTTATTATCTGATTTATTGTATTATTATCTTAAATTATAATATTTTATTATATTTTCTAATTTTATTTCATATAAACAAAATTTATTTTATATTATCAAACTTATATTTTGATAATCGAATAAATGTTCTGAATATCAGAAATTTATTAAATTGCTACTATTTAAATATTTCGATTTAATTTTTTATCGTATGAAAACATTTATTAACAAAAATTCAAAAATAATCTTATGGACGTAGAAAAATACATAAAAAATAACAAATTAAAAATAATTGTCAAACCAAACAGCAAAAAAACAGAAATTCTTGATTATAATCCAGAAAAAAAAGCTTTAAGAGTCAATATCAAAAGCCCTGCTCACGGCAATAAAGCAAATATTGAAATTATTAAATTATTCTCAAAAATATTAAATAAAAATATAAAAATAAGCTTTGGATTAAAAAACAAAGAGAAAACATTAGAAATAGTTTAATTAAAATATTTTAATTATAATAAGTTTATTTAATCAGAATAAATTTAATTAGAATTAATTATTCATTTTTTCATATTCTCATATTTTTCAATTTCATTTTTTAATACTCTTAATTCCACACCAGTATCTTTGAACATTTTAACAGCAAGTGTAGAACCATGATAGAATCTCTCACAAACCACTCTTTTAATACCTGCAGCAATTATTAATTTTGCACAATCATTACAAGGAGTCATTTTCAAATACAAAGTTGAGCCATCAATATTCACTCCGTGCTTTGCTGCTTGCGCAATTGCGTTTTGCTCAGCATGAATAGTTCTAACGCAATGAACTCTGCTCACTCCATCAGTGTGTTCAACTATATGAAACAAATGACCAACTTCATCGCAATGAGGTAATCCTGGCGGACTTCCAACATATCCTGTAGTTAAAATCCTATTATTTTTGACAAGAACTGCTCCAGTTCTTCCCCTATCACAAGTCCCCCTTTGACCAATAACTTTTACAATGTTTAAGAAATATTCATCCCAACTTGGTCTAATATATGGAAATTTTTTTTTTAAATTTTCAATCAACTTATCTATCTTCTTGTAAAATTCTTCAAGTGTGCTATTATTTTTAATAAAGATATCAGCTATTCTTCTGCATTCAGCAAGTTGCATTCCACCTTCTTTATCATTCATTTCTTTTTCTTCTTTTTCACGTAGCTCTTCTATTGTTTTTGGATCATTCTCTCTATTTCTCAGATGAATCCTTTTAAATCTAACCTCAATAGGACTATCTACAAACACAAGAACAAACTCTTTTTCTTCTTTAAAAACTTCAACTTCTGCACGCGCACGAATTGATGTAACAACATAATTCTTCTCAGGAACCATCGATTTAATTGCTTTTAATGCAAGAACTCCTGAGCCATATTTTGTTCTTAATTCATTCCCCACTTCCCTTAATTTATCCCTTGTGATTTTTTGCTTTCTCTTCAGAATTTCCTGCCTTATCATGTCACTAAGACTAATATGTTCAAAATTTTTTTTCTTGACAAGATATTCAGCAAAACTATCCTTACCAGAACCAAAAAACCCAGTAACCCCAACTATCATATTCGTTAAGAATCAAAATTAATATAAAAATATTACTTTTTTATAATGAAACATTTTTTCTATAATTGACAATCCCTATTAATTTTATAATTTAATTCATAAAAGTTTATAAATTAAAAAATATTTCTTTTACTTTATAAAATACTTGTTGGGGTTAACAATTATGGTTACAATAAATAATTCTCTTGAAAACAAAACTATTGATAAGGCGATAGCTAACGTAAATAATGAGATTATTAACAACAGTTTTGAGGCAGAATTACTAACAAATACACAAAATCCTCTTGAGATAGAATTAATAACACATACACAAGATCCAATTCTTGTTACTGCCACAAGTATGATGGTAAGTAGAACAAAAAAAAAAATAAAAGATCTGTTAATTCCTATTATTGAACCGTCAGTAGATGCCCTTTTGGCTGCGGAAAAAATAATTGTAAATAATTCACTCAAACGAGGACATTCTTCAACACTAGATCTTACATTTTGGTTATTTTCTTTTTATAGAGCTTCGCGTGTTTTTCTGGATGCTATTGCTAATAAAAGATTTAATAGTCTTGATGTGCTTTCTGAGAGATACACATCTCCAATCAGAGGAAACACCACAATAAAATTATTGCAGAATTATAGTGATCTATATGATAGGGCAATTCATTTGAGAAAAAAAGAGTGGGACTTCTATGATTCTGCTTTAAATGTACTAATTGATTTTTGGACACAGAAAATTATGAGAGAAGATAATGAAAAGGAGTGGGAGTATAAGAGAAGGCTTGCTGCAAGAGCCTTGGAAGATGTAAGATATGGGACAGACCAGGGAACACAAACACAGTTTACTCTTGCTTTTAATACTAGACAACTCCGCAAAGTAATAAGTGATTTTAAGGCTAGTCAAAATCCTGAATTAAAATTTGCTGCATACGTGATGGAGAAGCTTAGCAAATCTGCAGAAGCAAAGGGTTTAGAAAATTATAAAGGAATTGATGAATTATTAAAAACAAACCCAACCTTTATTAATAATATCAAAGAAAAGGGTGTACTCTTAAGATTTACTGATAAAAACACTTATATTGAGAAAAGGTTAGAATCCTCAGAAAAAACATTAGATAAACTGATTAGTAAATATAAACCAAATGAATCCTCTTCACAAGAATCATCTTTACAAAAAATTAAGTTTCAAACATGGTTGCATGATGATAACTGTGTTGTTCTTCTTGATAAACCATCTATAGAACAAATAAAAAATACAAGAAATATATTAGTGAGAGAAATTATAAGAGAAACCAAAGCATTAGAAAAAAATGGAAAATATCATCATTTTTTTAATAATGAAGAAGAATTAACTTTTTTTGTTAATAAATTATCTGAAGAAGAAAAAGATAACATAATAGAGTCATATTTAGACGGAATGAGAGTTTTTGATCAACCAGGGAGAGCTTTTGAATCTATTCAATTTAGATTTACCAGAGTTATGTCAAAGACAGCTAGATCACAAGATATTAGGCACAGAATAGTCGATGCTCCTATTGAAGTAATTACTACACCCGATTATGGCTTTATGATTCCTCCTATTTTTCAAATAGTTCAAAAAACTAAGAATTATTCATATAATGTGGAAGATGAATATAAGCGGCTTGCTGAGGAAAATGCAAAATTATTAATAGATATGCAAAAAGAAGGAATTCTTCCTTATATCATTCAATATCATCAATTAAAAGGAATGAGAACTGTCTCAACTGTAACAATGAATGGAAGACAGCTTTTTCATTATTTTAGATTAAGAAGGAATAAAGACTCATTAAAAAACGAATTTGAAGATGAAAAAAAGTATAATGATTGGGTTATATATTACCTCCAGAATAGTCATGCTCAGTGGGATATTGCGCATATTGCTGAACTAATGTTTAGAGAAATAGAAAAACTTGATATTTTTCCAAGAAGAGCATTAGAATTGATGAAGCCAAGGACAGAGACATTTAATTTACACTATTAATTATGTTTAATATTCCTTTGAATATATTTTCTTGACTAAGTATAAACTAAATATAACTAAAAATATAAACTATAAAATATTAATATTGATTAAGATGAATAATGGCCTTTATGTTGTAGTAGAGTCTATTGATGGCGGAGGAAAAGATGTTGTAATAGAGGGTTTGAAGAAAAGGGATCAGACTTTAGGAAAAACCGTTATTGATATAAATTCTATGTGGAAGAATATTGTTCCAGTGAATGATAACCTGCTTTTGCAGATTTATGGCAGGGTAATTTTAGATGAGAGAAAAGGCAAGTTCTATTGTGATATTATTCCAACATATTCTGATCTAAAAAAATATTATATCAAGTATTATAATAAAATGATTGATTCAATTATTGTTTCTGAGCCTACATTCGGAAGCTTCGGACTAAAAATCAGGACAAAGATTGTAGACTTAAAAAAAGGAGATGATTTCACTCCTAAACAAGAAGCAGAAGCATATGCTGCAGATAGATACGAATTGTTGCAGAAATTAATTATTCCAGCAATTAATGATGGTGTTAATGTTTATTCGGCAAGGTGTTTTATTAGTAGTATTGTTTATCAAAGTCAAAGAACAGAAAATGCATTATCAGTTAATAAAATTATGTCAATACCAGGAAATATTTTTGCGAGAAAAAATCATCCTGAGCTTGTAATAATTGTTGATATAAAACCCGAGATTGCAGTTGAAAGATTGGCTAAGCGAGATTCTGAACAAACAAAGTTTGAAAAAATCTCTTTTTTAGAACTTTTTCAGAAATTCTATATGTCTGGCTTTTTAAAATCTTTTCTAGAAGAGATGGGCTGTAAAGTGGTTTATTTTGATAATAATAAAAATAGAGATTTAACCGAAGTTTATGATGCAATAAAACAGCTGATGGATGACTTTTATATTTTTAAAAAGAATGCTGAAAATAAAAAAATAAATCTTCTTAATTGGTACCTAACCTAAGATCAAAAGTAATTATTGGAACTATACAAGAAAAATCTTTCAATTGGAAAATACAATAAACACTATAACTTTCAATAGTTTGAATATTGTCATTAATTATTTCCATAACTTCAAGGAAGTATATCTCAATTCCTTTCTTCATTCTCATCTTTTTTATCTGAAAATTTATTCTCCAAAAATTTATTTAAAGGCTGACTGTTTATCATTGCTTTATAACTTATGCTTTTCCCCATATTTTTAACCTCTCTTTTTTCTTGTTTTTTTTCTTATCTATTTTTTTCTGACGATATTTTTTGGTGATAATATTTTTTATTTATAATAATATATAATATATTTTATTGATGTTTGTGTTTATAAATATGATTGCAATTAAAAATATAATTAATAAAATAATAATTAATGAAATATATTTTTTTATACAACTAAATTTATAAATAGAAGATTTTTAAATCAAAAGTTTTTTTAAGGAAAGCTTCTGTTTCATAAATTTTTGTTTTATAACACTTCGTGACTATATAGTGATATTATATATTATAATACTAGTAATATTAAATTGTACTGATATGTTATAGACTTTCTTGAATATTCCTAAAAAAATCATTCTTAAAAATACATGTTTATTTTTGCCATGATAATAAACTTTCAAAACTAGAATGAACAACTTTTCCATTGCTTACATCAATCCTTACATTAAAAATATTAAACTTCATTGTTATATACGTAATATTCCACACATTCTCTTCTTCAAAATTTTGTAGTATAATAATTTTTTTTGAGACAAATTCAAAAGGATGTTTTTCTTTAAGCAATTTATCCACTATTTCAAATGCCATGTTAAGATTAATTATGACATTGGAAATGTCGAGTTTTTTTATTGTTTTTTTATTCTTGAAGACTTCTGATTCAGGACTTTGAGTAATTTTTTTTCCAACATCAAATATTGTGATCTTGTCTTTTTTATCATCATAGAATCCTATTTGCCAGTTATCTATGGGATCATTACTTGAAGCATCCTCAATCATAGCAAATGCATGAGTCAAATAACTATCCTTGTTGATTTTTTTAAATTCCTTAAACGAAGGATAAGATTCCAATTTTTTAATAGCTTCTAATGCTTCCATTTTATATTATTTTTTACGAATATATTAAAATGTTTCGAAAACAATATCTTAAAATATCTAATTATTAATATCTGATTATTATTATGAAAAATATTTTAATTGTCGTTGAGATAATCTTTTGAAAATTCTTTATAAAATTTATTAAATTCACCTTCTTTAATTGCGATTCGTGCCTTTCTCAATAATTCTTGCATAAAAAATAAGTTATGTATTGACTTATACCTTTTTGCTGCAGGCTCGTCGATTTTTGAAATGTAATAAATGTATGCTCTTGTGAAATTTTTGCAAACAAGACATTTACATTGTTCATCAATAGGATTTTTATCGTTTTTGTATTTCTGTTTATTAATTTCAATTTTTCCTTTCCATGTAAATAATGTGTTATGCCTTGCATTCTTTGTTGGATATACAGAGTCAAAACAATCAATGCCTTTTCCTATGCATTTAAGAACATCAAGAGGACTTCCAACACCCATTAAATAATGTGGCTTATCTTTAGCTTTCTTATTAACAATAGGAAGAGTCCAATTTAATACCTTGTACATTTCTTCTTTTTTTTCTCCTATTGCTAATCCTCCTATTGAAATCCCATCAAAATCTTGATTTGTCATAAATTGTGCACTTTCTAATCTAAGATCCTTAAAAAAACCACCTTGAATTATGCCAAAAATTGCCTGCTTATTATTGTTATGATATTTTAAGGATTCGAGCGCCCAGTTATTTGTGTGCTTTAGCGCTTTTTTAAAAATTTCTTTATTTGATCCATAAGCCTGCATATCATCTAAAGCCATGATTGCATCGCTTCCTATTGCGTTTTGAATAAATATAGCTTTTTCAGGAGTAAGTAATTCTATTTTGTTTGTTCTTAGATTCTTGAAAACAATTCCTTTGTCTATTGTCTTTACATAAAAACTTTCCCTGCTTATCTGGAAGCCACCACAATCACTAAAAATAACATCCTGATAATTCATAAACCTATGAATTCCCCCAAACTTTTTTATTATTTCTATTCCAGGGTTCTGTGAAAGTATATAACTATTGCAGATAATTGCGTTTGAGTTGATTTCTTTATAATCATCACTGCCGATGTATTTTCCAACTCCCCTTGTAGCAACAGGCATAAAAAAAGGAGTTTCAACTTTTCTTCCATTAAGAATAAGAATTCCTACTCTTGCTGATTTGTCCTCATTTAGTATTTTAAACATATTTTGAGATAAAGATAAAATAGGTTTATATTTTTAATGGTGTGTTGTTTTATAATCCCTAATCAATCAATGTTGAATCAATATTCAGAACAAGATTCGCCTCTTCAATAATTCTTTTTTCATATTCATATTGTTTTTCTTCTTCTCTTTTTTCCTTCGAAAACACTTTTATTAGTTCTATTGCTTTTTCTTTTTCATCGAAGTTTACTTTTATCTTTCCAAGATTCTCTTCTATTATCGCTTTCTCAATCTCTTCTGGTTTCTCATAGATTGTTTTAATATCTTCATAATCCTTTGATAATAATTTGTTTGTATTTTTTAACACAAAGAAAGCTCCTTTATTATAAAAATTTTCAAATATCTCTTTGAAATGTATATCTTGGGGTTTACCCTCCCTAAGTTTTCCTTCTATTCTTATAGTGATTATTGTATTAATAAATTCTTGTTGTTTTGTCTTGTTTATTATTTCTTCTTCTACATCTGTTGGTAGTTTGTTATTTGCATTAATTGTAATTGTGAATACATTCTTTGTATTAATATCAATTTTTTTTATCTCTCCGTCTTCATAAATTACAAAACTGCCACTTTTTATTTTTTCTATTTCTTGGAAATTTGTAGGAAATATTGGACCCGGATAAACAACATTTTTATATCCGTCCTCAGATGATTGATTAAAAAAGTGTAAATGACCTCCTGCATAATAATCAAAGTTTTTTGGCAATAATGATAATGGCGTGCTTTCTATTTGTTCAAATTCTTGACTTCTTAATTCTGTTATTGCATTATGGAACATGAATATCTTAAAACCTTGCTCCTCTTCTAGTTGTGTTTTATCTAGGGCTTCATAATATTTTTTGTCTAACATTCCTCTCTTACCCATTATTCCAGTTATTTTTGCTCCTGTTTTTTTATCTATAGTAAATATTAATTTTAGTGTGTTATTATCAACTCTTCCTTTTACAACATTCTTTAATAGTTCTGCTTCCTCCAACACATCAATCATCGTTTTTCCTGAAGGACTATAATCATGGCTTCCGGGAATAATATATATTGGTATTTCCCAATTTTTTAATTCTTTCAACTTTTTAATTACTTGTTTTAAGTTTTCAATGCTTGGCAGAGCTGTATTAAACAAATCTCCAGAAATAAGAAGAAAGTCAATATTTTCTTCCATACAAATGTCTATTGCCTTTGAGAATGACTCCATACTTAACTCCTTTAACTTCTCGTCTCTAAAGCTACCAATGTGGACGTCTGCCATATGTGCAAATTTCATATGATTGGAAAAGAGACGTTTTATTTATATTTTTTCATCGTAGAAAAGATTTGTTGTTAACACCAAAATTCGAATGAACATTTTGAACAAGTAGCAAAATCTGACTTAAAATACCTATTTTCCAAATATTTTCTTAGGTGATATTATGGTTAGTTTAGTTGTAAAAGATTATATGATTAAGCAAGTGATAACATTTAATAAAAATGATTCTATTATTGATATTTGTCAGACAATGGCGGATAGAAGCATAAGCTGTGTAATAATAGTTGAGAAAGGTAAGCCTATAGGGTTAGTTACTGAGAGGGATATAATAAAAAAAATTGTCAGCAAAAATATGTGTATTGATACATTAAAAGCCAAAGATGTAATGAGTAAAAAGGTTTTAACTATTGCTGAGGACGAGAACATATTCAATATAGTAAAAATTATGGAGAAAAACCATATAAGAAGGCTTCCCGTTGTTCGAGGGGTGAAAGTTGTTGGTTTGATTACTCAGACAGACTTGGTAAAGGCGATGAGTGATATTGCAATAAAGATGAATGAGCAACTGGTAAGATTTATTACTAATAATTAGGAAAAATAGGGGTGTTTTTATGACTCGTGTTAAAACAGGCATTCAGGGTTTTGATAAACTAGTTGAAGGAGGATTCCCAAAAGGTAGCGCTATATTATATACGGGAACTCCTGGAACTGGAAAGACAATATTTGGATTAGAGTTCTTGATTAATGGTTGCGTTAAGTTTAAAGAAAAAGGTCTTTTTGTTACATTTGAAGAAGGAAGAGATGATATTCTTAGACAATCAGAGCAATTTAGTTGGAATCTTCTTGCTTTGGAAAAGATAGGCATGTTTACGATGTGGAATATTCAAGCTAAAAATATTAGTCGTAAGACTTCGCAGGATATTATAGAGTTCTGCAAAAAGAATAAAGTCAAAAGATTGGTTGTTGATAGTCTTAGTACTCTTGCAGTTAATGCTCCTGTTTTTACTGTTGCTGAAGAGTTATCCGTAAGTGAGGTCATGAATGAAAAGACATTCATCAGTCCTCCTATTGTTGGTGATGTTATTATTAAAAGATTTATTTATAATTTTATTGCTGACTTGAAATCCTTGAAGGACACTGTGTCATTATTAATTTCTGAAAACAGCGTTCACTCTGAATTCTTATCAAGGGATACTATATCAGAGTTTTTATGTGACGGAGTAATTGTTGTGACATTCGAATCTTTAGGTGGAGAATATTCGCGTTCTTTACTCGTAAGAAAAATGAGACAAACAAATAATGACGAAGATATACATCCATTGGAAATAAGTAAAACAGGAATTGTTATACATGACATAAAATAATTATTCAATTTGTTGAGATTTAAAAATTAACCAAGATTATTTTTTATAAGTAGCTTAAATATTAAATAAAAAAGAAAAAATTAATAAATGCAATACCTTTGTATATTATTATAAGAAAATATTTGTGTATTATTTAGGAAAGCTGTTAAAAATGGATAAGAGAAGAGTAAACTGTTTGGTTTTTAGCATAAAAATACAAAATTTTGTTATTATTTAAATAGGTTACAAATATGAAGGTTAAACATGTATTCGTTGCAATACTTGATGTGAATGAATTATTACCTTTTAGTCTCAAACGAACAAAAGACCTAAGCGGGGGTATTAAACAACAAGAAAACGCTAAAAAAGAACTCGTAAAATTTATAGATATGTTAGAAAAGTTATATGGTCAACATATTTATTACATTGGAACTGACATAATAGAAGCAAAAACATACGAAAGATTTATATTTCAAAAAGAAGGATTTTTTGAAGTGATGATGGAAGCACCGCTTGCAATGAATGCTCATTTTGTTGAAGAGAAAGACGCGGAGAGATTCCTAAAGGCAATAAAAGAGGTATTAAATAAAATATTACCTAATTCTCCTATAAAAAAGATTTTCCTTGAGTCAATACATGTACAAAGTGAGAAAGACCAGTCATTAACTTTTAATATGTGGAATACACTTAAAGAGATTAGAAACAAATAAAAAATAGATGTTATATTATGAGAAATTAGCAATTTTTATAGCAATAAGAAATATAAAATATTAATAGAAATATAAAATATTATATTATATTTTCCGTTTATATTAAAACCAGTTTCCTATTCTTTAATAAACTAAAAACTTTTAGTGAATCATAAAATTCATATTTTATGAATAATATGAATAAATAACAATATGGATTCTTAAAACAAAAACCACACAAAATAAAATTATAATAAATAGTATTAATTAATAAAAAATAAATTTTCAACTTAACTCTTCTTTAATAGACTATAATATCCTTCCATACATATTTATTTTCTGGCCAACTAATACCCAAACAACAAGCCCTATTTGGTGTTGATGGTGGTAACGGTAAGAAACATTCACTGTGAGCAAACCATTCTAGAGTTAGCGGGTCAAAATTACAAGGATTTGGGTTACATTCTTCTTGCTGGTAAACACAAGCACCTAATGAATCAAGATAAAAATATCCTTCAGGACACCAGGTGTTTGAATTACTACAAATAATTCTGTGTTCGTCAATGTTTTCTAGTACTGTATACGGCTGGTTGCATATTGGTGCGGGTGACTGTGAGTTATCATCATCATAAACACAGGCGTTTGGATTATAACACCACTGGTTTGGTCGGTTATTTGGATAGTCTGGTATCCAGTAACAGCTTATATTATTTGGTGGGTTCGCTCCTGTTAATCCGCATATCATTGGAATAAGTGTTTGTGTAGTTGTTACATTAATACTAATTGTAATGTTGTCTGTTGCACCATAACTGTCGCTTAACAAAAAATTAACAAAATATTTAGTGTTTGGTGTTACGCCTATACTACTCCACGAAAATTCCCATTTATCTTGATTATCAATCCTTGAAATAGTTGGAATGTTTAATGGAAGATTGTGAGTTATTGTGAGTGTTAATGTTCCTTCTATATCATAGTCCCTGTCTTGATCTCTTCCTGAAACATTTAACTTAATTGTTTCCGGAAGTGTAATAAAAAACTCTTCATCATTGTTCGGTTCTATGATTTCTGGCGCTTTATTAATATTGTAAACTCTTATTGTATTATTTTTTGTATCTTGTGTGTTTGAGTTTAAGTCTGTCATAGTATAAAAAAAATTGTAGTCTATAAAGTTATTTCCCCCACTCGTCTGGTTAGGTGTCCACGATAATCTCCATCTCGTTATTCTTGGATATGGAGAACCTATTAAATAAATAATTGGTTCTGTAATAATTGGATTAGAGCTGTAAGATAAATTTAGTGTGTGTGTGTTAGAATTGTTAGCTATAATAATTAATTCAACTGGTTGTAGTTCATATGCATTCTTATTTGGCACATCTTGCAGGGTTGCTGCACAATAAGGCATTGGATCACAATCTCTATCTAAGCAATCTATTCTTCCATCACAATCATTATCATGATTGTCACTGCACCAGTTTAGTGATCCACCAGGATATTCTGTGTTTAAATTATTAGTATTTTCCCAAGAATAGTGGGGTACAAATTTTCCTAAGTCATACCTACATTTATAGTATCCACTTCCACATTGATACCCACCTTGTTCATTTCCATCAGAGCACTCAGTTGTTACATTGCATATTAAGATTGAAGGTCTGCATTCTTGGTTTATGTTACTACAAACACAGTTACCATTAGTACATATACCAGAACATGAACTATCTTGATTAATTGGATTATAAATAATCATCTCATTATCTCTATAATTACAATTATCACTTGGGCAGTGTGCTCCCGAACATACCACACCATTTCGACTTGAATCCGAAAAACACGAACATGAACATCCTTGATCACTACATCTTGGAGCAAAGCATGTATCACAATTATTTGTTCCTAGTAAGCAAACTCCATAATAATTAGTGCAACTACAAGTTCCTTGAGAACTAACAAAACGAATAAACGAAATAATAAATGAAATTAAAAACAATAAAAATAGTAATAATTTCTTTTTCATAATTATCTTAACTAAGAACCAGGATTTAAATATTTTTCTTATCAAAACTATTTCAGATTTCCAATAATTATTTAAATAAAATAATTATGTTTCTATTTATGGAAAAAGAAATTCTTAACGACTATATAAAAGCTGGAAAAATTGCTGCAAAAGCATTAAAATATGGTAAAAAATTAATTCAGATAGATGCTTCACTTTTGGATGTTTGCGAGAAAGTTGAGCAAAAAATTATTGATTTAGGTGGGCAAATAGCGTTTCCTGTACAGATTTCCTTAAACAACATAGCTGCACATTTTTGTCCTGATGCAGATGATCAGACAGTATTCAAAGAAGAAGATCTGGCAAAACTTGATGTTGGAGTTCACATTAATGGTTATATTGGTGATACAGCTTTATCTGTTGATCTCGGAGATAATAAAGAACTTGTTAAGGCGTCGGAAGAAGCATTAGATAATGCATTGAAAATCATTAAAGAAGGGGTAACTCTTGCTGAAATCGGGAGGACAATTCAGGATTCAATAACAAAATATGGATATAGCCCCATAAAAAACCTTTCTGGTCATGGTTTAAGTCAATGGAAGATTCATCATAAGCCTAATATTCCAAACTTTGACACAAAAGATAATACTAGATTGGAAAAAAGCATGGTTATCGCTATTGAGCCTTTTGCTACAAATGGTGTGGGTACAATTTTTGAAAGTAGCAACCCTACGTTGTTTTCATTAGTTCAAAAAAAATCTGTTAGAAGCAATTTTGCAAGAGAAATTTTAAAGGAAATTGAACTCTATAACAACTTGCCATTTACTACAAGATGGCTGAGTAAAAAATTTGGTTTAGGAAAAACAAAACTTGCACTTCGAGAGTTATTGCAAGCAGAAATAATTCAAGCTCACGTACCTTTGCCTGAAAAAGCTAACGGATTAGTAAGCCAAGCAGAACATACAGCAATTATTCTCGAAAAACCCATAATTACTACAAAAATCGATGAGGATTAAATATTGATTGTTTTAATTTATTAATTTAAAGTAGATCTATTTATTTATAATAAAAATTTTGTATTTAGAGATTATATTTAGAGAGATTATATTAATCAGAAAGTAAAGTGAGTATTACTTTACAAAAACTTTTTAAACTCACATCCTTAATTTTTATCTATGTTTGGATTTAGAAAAAAATTTCGTGATATGAATAGAGTTGAGAAGATAATTAAGATTCTATTAAAATATGAGATGGGTTATTTCTTGCAAAGAATAAACTTAAGTATAAACAAACAGGCTCAAAAAGATTTACAACCCGAAACTCTCAGAATGATTTTGCAAGAGTTGGGAGGAGGATTTATTAAGTTAGGTCAATTCTTAAGTTTAAGGCCTGATCTTATCCCACACAGATACTGCGAAGAATTAAGCAGACTTCAAGATGAAGTTAAGCCATTCAGTGCAGAAGAGGTAAAAAAAACTATTGAGACAGATTTGAAAAAACCAATTAACAAAATATTTAGTTATTTTGATTTTAAACCAATTGCCGCGGCAAGCATAGGTCAAGTACATACAGGTTTCTTAAAAGGAAAAAAAATTGCTGTCAAGGTTCAAAGACCACACATAAAAGAGATAATGAAAACAGATATAGAAATACTGGAATATTTTACAGAATTATTAAATAACAAAGCGCACAAATTACCACTAAATCCAATAAAAATATTTGAGGAATTTAAGTTGTATACAGAACACGAATTAAATTATTTAAATGAAGCTACAAATATTCAAAATTTTTATTATAAAAATCTAAAAGGGGAAGTTAAGATTCCTTTTGTTTACAAGGAGTTATGTACACAAAGGGTTTTGGTGATGGAATTCATTGAGGGGAAAGAAGTAAAATTTTTCAAGAACAAACCCGAAAAAATAAAAAAAATAATATTCCAGAAGGTCATTAATGCCGTTTTTAAGAATATTTTTTTAGATGGCGTTTTTCATGCTGATCCCCATCCCGGTAACATTATAGTTATAAAAAATTATGATATAGCTTTTATTGATTTTGGAGTGGTTGGGTATATAGATGATGTTACGAGAGATAATCTTAGTGATCTTTTTATTTCTTTGATTACAAAAGATCTTGACGGAATAGCCAGATCAATGATACGGCTTGGAATTGTTTCAAGATTCGTGAATGAAGAACTTCTAAAAGATGATCTGCGAAGCACTATAGGATCGTATTACAACACTGGTTTAGATAAAATAAATATTACAAGTTTTTTTTATGAAATCATTTCTATAGCGTATAAGTATAATATTATATTTCCTGCAAACTTTGCATTATTAGCTAAGTCCATTATAACCCTTGAAGGATTTGCTTTGGATTTTGAACCAAAATTTAACTTGGTAAAGACTGGAGAGCCATTTATTAAAAAATTAATAAGACAAAAGACAAGTCCAGAAGAAATTGTAAAAAGGGTTTATAAGAATACTAAGAAAATTAAGGACTTTATTGTTGACT
The DNA here is from genome assembly GCA_038884715.1 of Candidatus Woesearchaeota archaeon. GTDB lineage: Archaea > Nanobdellota > Nanobdellia > Woesearchaeales > UBA9642 > JAWABG01. The sequence continues at coordinate 75,010 of JAWABG010000002.1, forward strand.
TGCCAGACACAAGCAAGCATCTTGCATATAAGATAGAAGAAGGTAGTGAAAAAATATATGATATTAACAAAAATATTGCCACTCTGAGCAAAGAAGTCATATATGTGTTTAATAGGATACTACTTGGAATAATTATTTCTGGTCTGATGATATCTGGAGCGTTGCTTGTTAATTTTGGCTACCAATTATCTTTTGGTGTTTCAATAATTTCGTTGCTTGCTTTTATAACAGCCGGAGCATTAATAGTTATTTTGTTGTTAGAGAGTTTTAAAAAGTATTAAATTATAAAAAATTAATTTATCAATTATTGCGTTATATATTTATATATAAATTTATATATAATATTATTAAATTTTATATGCTAAATTATGTAAAGTATATATACCAATTCATCTGAATTGTTATATAAATTAAAAATTTATGAGGTGATAAGATGGACAAAGAAATTAGAAAATTAATATTATTAGGAATAGGTATAGGTGCCTATACTAAAGAAAAGGTAGAGACAGAAATTAATAAATTTATTAAAAAAAACAAATTGAATGTTGACCAGGGAAAAAAATTAGCAAAGGAGTTCTATGCAGAGCTACAGAAGTATGGAAAAGAAGCGGAAGCACACATCTCAGAAATTGAAAAAAAACTCAAAGATAAACTAGAACATGCTAAAAAATGTATGAAGAAAAAAATAAAAAAAAGAAATAACAAAAAATAATAAAAAATAAAATCAGATAAATAAACAATAAATAAGCTTGTGCATAGTTTTATAGAAAAATATTTCGAGAAGAATAGCAAATAATTATAAAACATTTTTACTCTTTTTTATTAATTTTTTTTAATAATAAACTTATAAGAAAATAATAAATAATAATAGGTACAGCAAAGGCACTAATATGAACATTGTGAATTCTGTAGACTTGTGAAGTTTTTTAACGGCTTTATCCTTTTTCTGCTCATGTAATTCTAATAAAAAAACATTAAACACAAAGCTTAAAAGGATGACAAAATAGGTCATAATCATAAACTTGTCAATGAAAGTCAGGTATCCGACAGGCGGAATCTGGTTTGCAAGAGAAATATGGAACATTACAGAAGCTACTAATGCAGAGCCAACCATAGTCAGTCTAGTTGTTATCTTATCAGGATCCAAGACAAAACTAGAAAGCATAATCAATAGTATGAATACTATAGGGAGAAATGTTTTGAAAATAGCGTTAACAAGTATTCTTGATATGGGGATTTCAAAAATATATTGCGAGTATGTTTCATCATAAAGATAATATTTATGTTCTCTTGTATACGCGACCCATTTATCCATATTCCAGCCTATAAAAATAATTGAATCATCCACTCCAGTTTCTTCAAGATTTGGAATATAGTTCATTTCTTCTATGGTCTTTTTTTTGTCTTCTAAAATAATCTGTAATTTTTGTTTATCAAACGGGAATCTTTTTAAGTCTATGCTACTAACTAGGTTGGCTTGTATCCTGTAAAATTTTTCAGCAGGTGTATCAATAATTTTTTCAAAACTTGAAGCTCTGCCATTAATAAACTCGAAATCATAAGAAGGGCATATGTTGTTACACTTGATTGAGAGATAGAAATCTGCCGTAAAAGAACCTGTTGCTATGTCAAATTTTCCAAGATTAAGAAGGTATAAACCAACATAAATATTTTTGTCAGAGGAATTAATATTTTTTTCAATTGAATTTGGTGGCAAAGTTAGTTGTGCAGAAATTATACTTGTATTTATTAAAAACAAAATAGTATACAACATTATTAAAAACGTCTTGGTTTTTAAAAAAGTCTTGGGTGTTAAGTACATTTTATTTGGATGTTTTATTTTTTTGATTATTTTTTTGGTGTGCAGCAACAACCTTTTTCTATGCCAATTATTCCTGTATCTGGTTTGCAGTCCTCTGCTGCTCCCAAATATATTTTGTTATTTCCACAAATATTGTTTTTTAATGGTTGAATATCACATTTTCCTGAAGGAAAGTCTTTACTTTTGCAAAAATCATTGCAAGTTCTGTAAGAAGTACATGAAATTGTAAGGAGCATTATTAAAAAAGATCTTAATAACAAAAAGAGTAATTGTGGGGATGAAAAATATTTTTTAAATTTCATCATTTTGTAATATTTATTATTTTTATGATATTATTTTTTTATCATTTTATTATTTACCCATATATCACTCGTTTAGATAAATACTTAGGCAACGGTAATTCTTTAAAAGGCATTCCTCTAGTTTTTTCTTTGATAACATTAATAATCTCTTGTTTTGATAATGTTCTTTGATCATTTTCCTCTCTTATTCTTGTCATTAGTTTTTCTGTTTCAATTTCTTTATCTCCAATAACAACAACATATGGTATCCATTCTTGCTCCGCGTTTCTTATTCTTTTGCTAATGGTTTCTGGACTGTCATCTATATCTACTCTAATTTTTTCTTTTTCCAGTTCTTCAAGTAATTTCTTTGAATATTTTAAATGTTTCTCAATGCTGACAGGTATTATTCTTATTTGAGTTGGTGATAACCACAATGGTATTTGCGGCGTTTTTCCTGCACGCAGTTCAAGTGCTGCTTTTTCAAGTAAAGCATAAAACACCCGCTCAATCGCCCCGCTAGGACTACAATGTAGTATTATTGGGTGTTTTTTCTTTCCATCCTTATCTACGTAGTTAATATTATATCTCTCTCCATTTTCTACATCAACTTGATCTGTTGAAAGAGCAGATGCTTTATCGAGAGAATCAATAAAATTGAATTCATATTTTAAAATAAAATAAAAAGTTCTTTCATTCCAGATTTCAAGAAGAGCAGGCCTATTCCATCTTTTTACAAGGTCATTTATTAGTTCAATATTTTCGTTATAGAAATCCTTTGTAACTCGTAAGGCTAGTTCAAAATCATTTGTGTCAATTCCGATATCTCTTGTTGTGTTTATGCAAAGTTCAAATCTTTTTTTGAATTCTTCTTTTGCCTGGTCCATTCCCGCACACAACGCGTGAACATCTGGCATTGTAAACGCTCTCAATCTTCGCAGACCTGTAAGTTCACCTCTTTGCTCTCGTCTAAAACTGTATCTGGTTAGTTCATATAGTTTTAGAGGCATGTCCTTATAGCTTATCTGTGCGTCATGTGCTATAAGGAATTGTCCAAAGCACGCTGCGAATCTTAAAAAGAATTTTCTTTTATCTGATTCAACTGAATATTGACGTGCAGGAAATTTATTGAGATATCTTTTAAGTGTAGGATGATTCATATCGTACATTATTGGTGTTTCTAGTTCTTGACCACCATAGCTTACAACTCTTTCCGAAACAAATTCTTCAAGAAGTTTTTTTATTAATCTTCCCTTTGGATAATATCTTAGGTTTCCTGAATCACTACCAGGTTCGTAATTAACAAGTTGAAGTTTTTTCATTAACGCAACATGTTCTGGCTCTCTATCTATTTTTCTTGATTTTTTGAATTCATAGTTTGCAAATTTTTTCAGGTTTTCTTCGTTTTTTTTGAATTTGTAATCTTCAAGTTTTATTAGTTTTCCTTCCTGATTTATTATATACCATTCAGATTTTAATGTTGCTTCTGCTTTTAATGCTTCACTTATATTTTCTTTTTTTTCACCAACAACTTCTTCAGCTTCTTTTCCTCTTTTTTCATCATCTTTACTTTGTTCAGCATTAAAACTTCTACTTAACTCACTCAATGGATGGCCCTTGCATTTTATTTCAAACTCTTTATACCAGCCAAATGGAGCTCTGGTTACATCATAATTTTTTTTCTTCAATTCTTCTTCAGCATTTTTCATAATTTCTATTGCAATCTTCGGATTTCCTAAGTCAGAACTAAGATGCGCATATGGATACAAAACTATTGTCTTTGTTTTCACACGAGATGCAATATCCTCAACTTCATGAACATATTTTTTTATTACTTTGTCAGGATTTTCTTCATCGCTCTTTTCAACTGCAGTCATAACTACAAGACATTCTCTTATCTCTCTTATTCCTTTATTCACTTCTTCTGCCGAAAGTATAGCCTTTTTCTTTGGCTCATACTTTATAAAATCAGAGTGCAAGGTGAGTATTTTCATTTTATATATAGAAAAAACAGTTTTATTTAAAAAAATTTCTATAAAACCAATAAAATGTTATACAATTATTTATCTTTTAAATAATTTTTTTATAGAATAATATTCATTTTTATATAATAATTTATTTAATTATTTTATTTTACATAATATAATTTATTTTATATAATAAACAAACGATAAATAACAAATAAAAATAATATTAATAATAATATAAATTTATAATTTAATAAGAATATAGATTAATTATAATAAGTATATAATAAAATTATAAATAATATAATATAAAATAATTATGATGTGTTTAAATAATATAATATATGTATTTTATATAATGTTTGATATAATTGTAAATAAAAATGAATCGATTAAAATATAATAATTATTAATATGATAAATATTATTATGATAACTATTTTTATTATAACATAACAAAATCATATATAATCTTTGATTTTATGTTTCCATTCTTCATGTATCAACCATAATACAAGAATTACTGCATCAAGCTTTATTAAAAAGTCAGTGCCAAACCAGTGCATACAAAAACTTAATGGCATTCTTGGAATAAATGTAAGTAAACCATCTCCGGCAAAGAAACAGTCAAGGGCTATATGCATAAACCAACCATATGCAAGTATGAAGAATGTCAGATATATTGTTCTTTTTGAGATGTTTTTTTTAAAAATAGCGTATTTTTCTTTTTCCAACAAGAAAAAAACTAAACCTATAAAAATAAAAACAAATACAAACAAAAAAGAATGTGTAAATTCTCTATGAAAATTGTGTTGAGTCTTAAAAATAAAGTTATAGATATAAGTAAATATTATATCAATATCTGGGAGTAATCCTGCAACACCACCAATTAATACAAGATGAGTTGAGAATTTTTTTTTCAAAAAATAATCCCTAAACAAGTCAAGTATTATAATTGTTATTAATACGTGTGTAACTGCATATGCCATAAAATATTTTGCTTTTCCATATTTATAAACTTATTGTTACTAAAAATTACAAAATATTAAAAATGCCCTGAACTAATGAAATCTGATCTCTTTGATGTTTTATAACCACAGTTATCACAAAAGATGACTTTATAATGAATATAATTATACCATTCTGATATCCAATTTTTACTATGTTCTCTTCTACACCAAGGGCAAAGATTATCTGCGTGTTCTTCTTTAAAAAAATGCATAGAATTTTATCAGTTATAACTTATTTATATATTTTCTCTTATTATAATTTTCCTCATTATACATATTTGCCGTATTTATTGTATTTTAATTATTTACGTTTTTTATATATTTCCCTGTTTTTTTATATATTTCTTTTTTATATACTTCTCTTTTTATTTCTTTATTTGTTATATTAAGTTTATATTTTATGTGGCTTTGATTATTTTACTTTAATGGTTTTTTAGCATTTGTTTTAAGTATTGTCCAAGCTTTATTCTAATTTTATTTTTTTGGTCTTGCTCTAATTTTAATTCATCAATTTTTTTATCCCAATTCACATTTTTAATTTTTGTTAGTGAACCTAAAAATTTTCTTCCTGCTTTTTTTGATTCAGCTTCTATTTGTTTTGCGCTTTTTGAGTTAAATTGTTTAATAGCAGGATATTTTGAAATACTATTTGCACCAGCTCTTAATAAAATTGATAAGTTTTTTACTTTATCTTCCCATATTCCACATTGTATGTCAATTTTTGGAAATGCAACCCGGGTCTTAGCGATCCACCACGCCTGATATTCTTTTGTTGGGCCGCTACTATTCTCAAATACTGTGTTCTTTTGTGGATTAAGACCATAAATATGAATTTTTTTTACTTCATACCGTTTAATAAAATCTTGCAATAACCCAAAATCTTTTTTTGTCTCTCCTAACCCCACAATTAACGTCATAGCGTTTTCTAGTTCTAATTCAATAGAGTTTTGAAACATTTTTCTAACAGGTTCAATTGATTTATTAGGACAAATCTTTTTATGGAGCTCTGGATCAAGCACTTCTATAGTTCCAACAACTCCTTTAATGTATGGTTTAAATTTTTTTAGTTGTTTTTTATTTAGAATTCCAACATTTATCCATATCTTTTCATTTAAAATTATGCTTGTCTTTTTTATGAGATCAAACAATTTTTCATCACTAAATACATTCATTCCTCCAGATAAAAAACCGTATTTCCAGCCAAGCTCGCGAACAATAAGTGTCTCCGCAAGCAGAGACTCAAAACTTCTAACTTTATCCATAGTTCTTTTTTCCTTTGGCAATGTACTCATATAACAATACGTGCAACACTTATTCAATTTACACGCCCAACTATAGAAAACAGCCCTTTCAAACCAAGTTGTTGCAGGAAAGTTTTGATTAAATATTTGGTTTGCTTTGTCAATTAGTTTCTCAGTTTCTGCATCCATAACCATTGGAAAAAAGAGAAAAATTAAAAATTTTCTCAAACAGAATCAAAAAATATTTAATATTAAGCAATAAAGGAATAATGATGTACTATAAAGATAGCTCTAGACTCGAGTTTTTTGAATTAAAAATACTAAAAGAAAAAGATTATGTTATTATAGGACGAACAGATGTAAGTACTTACATTAGAACAACAAAAATTGGCTTAGAATTAATTGAATTATTAAAAAAAAAAAATATCGGTTATGTTAGGGAAAAAGCAAGAAATAAAGATATAGATCTTGATGACTTTATTAATAACCTTATCAGACATGATTTCATTAAGTCTATTGATGGAAAACCACTAAATACTCATAAAGAAATAAAAGTTATTCATTCTTTTTTGAAACCAGAAAGAGTTCAGTGGCTTTTCAGTCCATTCATGAAGTTCTTATATTTTGTGGTCATAACTCTTGGTTTACTAATATTATTTTTTAATAAAGGTTATTTTCCTAAGAGCGAAGATTATTTTTTTATTAGCACATATGCTTTGCTGGTTCCTTTTAGTTTCATAATAAGATGGATATTGGTTGCGGGTCATGAATTTTCTCATTATGTTGCTGCCAGAAGTTTTGGTATACCTGCCGCATTCAAGATATCACATAGACTGATTTATATTGTAGCAATTACTGACGTAACAAATATTTATAGTATTGAAAAAAAGAAGAGATATAGAGTTATTGCTGCAGGCATTGTTTTTGATCTTTTTCTATTATCTTTCTCGTTATTATTGCTATATTTTACAGATATTGCAATACTGTCTTTTAGCAATTCATTAATTAAATTCTTAAAATTTATTATTTTAATACAATTTTTTGGTATTTTGTGGCAGTTCTTATTATATTTGAAAACTGACATTTACTATATAATTGAGCAATACTTTGATGTATTTAATCTACATATTAAAACAAAGAAATTTCTTGAGAATTTTTTTAGCCAAAAGCCGATTAAAATACATTTAACTTCTCAAAAAGAGATTAAACTCGTCAAGAGTTATAGCCTTCTATATTGTTTAGGTATTTTTATTTTTCTTGTTATAACATTTTTTTATTCAATCCCAATATTAATTCTTTTGTTCAAGAATGCATATCTAAATCTTGTGAACGGTCTTGTGATGAACAATACGAGAAGTATCTATGATTCAATTGTCTTTTTTTTATTTTATAGCATCAACCAGTCATTACTTGTTTATGCAATCATCAAAGAAAAGAAACTTTACTTGAAACAGTCATTTTACTATATATCTTTATTGGTTATTACTGGGGCAAATTATTTTCTAATTTTTATTATGGTATTAATTTTTCTGATTGTTGTAAGGAGATTTCTTATAATTTATTCGTTAATATTCTTGTTGGGAGTATTAACATCAATTTTGTTTTCATTACTTATAAGAGAACTCAATGAAAAATCCAAATTTAAAATAATTCCTTCTTTGTTTATGTTCTCAATAACTTTATTGTATGGGTTTTCAATTTATAAATTGACATGGGCATTTTCAGAATTGGTCCAGATAAATCAAAATTCTCTTTTACTAGGAACAGTATACTCGATAGGAATGTGCGTAGGATATATTTGTAAATATAATACGGTTTATGAATACCATAATAAATAGAATAAAAATGATCGAAGTAGAATACTTGATATTTCGATAAAAGTAAATACGCAGGAAATAAATAATTAAGATTTATATTTAAAAATTTCTCAACAAGACCCATGTATACATATTTAAATAAATAGAAAAGTATTTAAAAATGATTAATTATTATTATTATTCTAAACAAATAAATAAATGATTAAAATAAATGACTGATAAATAAAATTTTTAATAAAAATATATATTTTTAATAATTATGGTTAATAAGAAAATTATTTTAGTTTTTTTAGTTTTAATTATGAATGCTATTTTAAGTTATGCAGGAGATCTGCCGGGTGGAGAAGGCAATCTTCCGCCCGGAAGTTTTTGTGATAATAGTGGTAGGCCAGAAACTTCCTGTAATACTTGCCGATATACATGTATGGGTTCTTTTCAGTTTCCTGATTGTGATGATGTAACTTGTTGCTCAACTTCATCAAATCCACCACTTTGTTGCAATAATCCAAGCCCACCTCGTTGTAATTGCAGAAGCGGTGGCTATGCTTGGGGTTACTGTGATACGCAATGTCCAGATTCTGATTCTGACGGATACACAGCAACAAGATGCGGAGGAAGAGATTGTGATGATTCTAATTCAATGATTAATCCAGGAGCAAGTGAACAATGCAACGGGGTAGATGACGATTGTGATAACTTGATTGATGAAGGATTTCCAACTCAAACGTATTATCTTGATCGTGATTTAGACAATTGGGGAGGTTATTTTCCAACTTTAATAAGATGTTATTTGCCGTCAGGTTATTCAATTAATACAGGTGATTGTGATGATGATAATCAAGAAATTCATCCTGCTCCACCTGGCGAATTATTGTGTGCTGATAATTTAGATAATGATTGTGATAACTCTTTGGATTGTTCTGATAGTGATTGTTTTTATGATTCCGAATGTTGCATACCGCAAACATATTACCGCGATTTTGATAATGATGGTTGGGGGAATGCAACAATAATAAATTCTTTCTGCGAATCGACAGCGGGATGGACACTTAATGACGATGACTGTAATGATAATAATCAGTGGATTCATCCAGCTCCACCTAATGAAATTGGTAGTAATTGCAATGATAATCTTGATAATGATTGTGATACCTACATAGATTGTGATGACATAGGATGTACAGCATATCCTGGATGTGCAGCAAAAATAAGAAAACCAATACCAGATCAGACAGTTGCAGAAGATTCAGAAACATTTTTTTATATTAACATTACTAATCCGTGGCGTCATGTCGGAATAACTTTAAGCTATTCATCAAATCCGCCAGTAACAGAAAATGTAAGTATATGGAAATTAATCAATAATGATGTTTGGGCATTTAGTTGGATACCAGAACTAACACGGGGTGGAAGAACCAACAGGAGCTACAATTTTACTTTTACTTTGAACGATAACGGAAATATAGATGTACAAAACAATACAATAACAGTTTTAAATGTGAATAGAGCACCCATAATAACAGAACCAATAAGTAATTATAATGAAGAAGAAAGCCAAGCAGGGACAGGAATACCAAATTCGCCAGAAGGGAGAATAGTAGATTTGTGGGTTTTAAAAACAAACACGTTGTGGTTTAATGTTACGGCAATTGATCCTGATGTTGATTATGATGTGGGATTTCTTAGTGTATCAAACGCGTCATGGAGACCAGAAATACCGGTGCATAACTTCAGCGTAAGAAGAATTGGTATAGACAGATGGTCATTTAACTGGACAGCACCATATGTAACAGAAGACACAACATTTAACACAACAATAATCGTAAACGATACATTTAATGCAAATGATACTATTAATTTAATAATACACGTACAATTCGGAACTGTAAAAATACCAATGCAATGCGGAAACGTAACAATAAACAACGCATACGGATTCTATCCCGCATGCTATCAGCAGCCAGACTCCTCTGCACAATGCACAGGACTAACAGACTGTGTGTACAACAACAAAACAACAGACCCAATATGCTACCCTAAAAGAACCAAACTAAATGATACAACATTACCACCAGAAGCAAGAAAAGAAATAACATGCTCTCAAAATAACACTTGGTGTCCGAGTAAAATGAAATATAATGATATAATAAAATATTGTGTATGGGATCATGAACTTTGTGATGTAGGGTATTTTCCAACACCAATTCCAGTATATCATTGCTGGAACATAACAACAATGCTAAATATGATTAATATTCCAATATGTTTTCTGGAAAATCCGCCAATCATTCCATACTACAGATCTTGCTGTAAGTATTTTAATTGGACAAACACAGAAAACGGTACATATTATCTTGGAGAGCCAAACAATATTATTGTAATTTAGAAATTATTTTCTTGCAAATCGGCAGCAACAGCATTATTATTACCATTTAATTGATTATATTTCCAACTAAGTGCAGTTGCTTCATATATAATATCAAGATTAGTAATACCCATCCAATACCAAGAAATACTCATAATGCTCTGAAATCCACAATGAACTCTCCCCTCTCCATGTTTTACTTCATGCTGTATAGTATGTCTGGGAGGCATAGTGGGTTCCAATGTAATTAGTATATATCGAATATATCCATTTTCAAACTCCCACTCCGGTACGCTATTTCCATCTCCCACTATAATCTCAATTCCATGATCAGTCTGCCAATTGATCGTATCAACCCTTACAAAATTAAAATATGGTTGTCTTTGTTCGATGCTACCTTCGGGAGGATTATTTCCTCTTAAATCACCAAGAGCATTAGCAATTCTAACAGTATCAAGAGCAGGATCAATATACACATTTCTAACACTATCTAAAGGATTCCAGCTAAGTATATCTGGTCTGCGCCCATGTTCTCTTCCCAACTCATATGTTTCTTTGAATTCATTAACATTAAAATTTACTGGTTCTCCTTGTGGTGTGTATTGTATTTTTGCTGGAAGTACTACGTTAAAAGTTGTGTTTCCAGAGACTGATAGACTATCATGAACAATTTTTTCATAATTAGGAGAACTTATTTCAATTGTGTAGATACTGTTTTGGACATCACTAATTTTGTGTGAATTAATTACCAATTTATTTGGAATTCTATTTGCAAAATTAACTGATGTAGTATGATCATCAATAAAGATTTTTTTAACATGTGGTTTTGTTTTATGATCGGAAAATCTAAAAAAATATATTGCAGAAGCATATCCTTTGTTTTGCCAAACAAATCTGTTTGCATTAATATTATTGTGTTTTTCAACAATCTGTCCTAATACATTAATCACATCAACATCCATATTCTTAGTATTAACTTCTTCTGTATCAACAACACTTGTTTCACTTATAAAATAATAACCATTTGCATCAGTAGTTGTTTGAAATGTATCAGAAAATATATCAGAATTATTATAAATTTTAACAGAAGCACCAGCGATAGGATTAGCATCTCTGTCACAGGTTTTAACATATCCGCTAATACTTGCTGCTTTTACAACTGTAAATAAGTTTAGTGTAGCAGTGATAATTAATTCTAGCATAGACGGTTTTCTCATAAAACAAATTAAGATATTCTAATTTAAAAATCTTTCGTTTATTAACAATCAAATAGTAATAAATATAACAAATTGTTTTTTAATTTTATAAAGAGTTTTTTAATTGAAATTTTGTTATCTTGCCATTTTAAAATATTTTATATATCATAAAAAACTGCGCCACAAAAAAGATTATTGACTTTTATCAATATCATTATTTATCTTAATCTCGATTCTAATCCATAAAAAATGTAACTTGGTCAAGGATGTGTTATATCCTAAATCACAAATAATAAAATTTATAATACAGCTAAGATAAGTTATGCTAATATATCTATTGAAATAGATAGATATAAATAGAAGTAATACGATTAGACAATAAATCTTGAGGTGATATTAATGGTTAAGAAGAAGAGAGCATATAAGTGCCCGCATTGTAAAAAGAAAATATACATAGAAGATTTAGAGCCAATAGAGGATACTGCTGCATTTAGTGGTGTTAAAGAATTAAGTTCTTTTAAACCAAGAATTTGATTTTTTGTTATATCAAACATAAAATAACTATATATTTTTGCCAATTAATTAATAATAATTTACCACAAAGTAGTAAAATTTATAAATTTTGAGTTCTACTTAACATATAATGTTAATAACAGAATTACAAGGAGCACCACCACTAGAAGAAATTGTAAAACAAATATATATCATAAATAAAAAGTTAGATGAAGAAATAACCAAAATACAATTCCAAATCAATTACAACCTACAAGGAAATAATCAAGACTCATACTTAGAAAGAGTCGGAGATTTAATCACCAAAACTGTTTGTGAAATAACAGGTTTCCAAAGAGGAGCAGGTTTCATAGTCATAGTCGACAACGACACTTTCAATTACAGATACTCAGGCCAATACGGACTTCCAGAAGAACAAAAAAAAGAATTGAAAGAAGATCTAGAACAAGGATTTGAAGGACTGGCCAGACACATAAAAGGAGTTCTAAGAACAGGAAAAATACTAGACCTAATAAACAACGAAGAATATATACAAAAAATTCAAGAAGAATACCAACTCAAACCAACATTTCTAAAAGAAATGGAAGAATTCTATAACCAAAAAATAGAAAAAAACAACCCCTCTGTAAAAATATTTCAAAACTTCAGCGAATACATAAAAGGACTATACGTCCCAATATTAATAGACAAAGAAACATTCAGAAGAGTATACAAAAAGAACCTAGACCCAAAAATAGACATAACACAAAAAATCATACCAGCAATAGGCGCATACATATTTGATATACAAAAAAACACAGACCCAAACTTACTAACATCAGAATACACAAAAAACATCACGCAAATGATAGTCAACAAAATAACAACCTCAATAATGCTAAGCGCAAAAATAGATGAAACTTTGAAGGCGTATTCTGAATTGGATGCTATTAAGGAACGCGAAAAACTTCTTCAATTAATTAGTGCTACCAAAGCTTTAAACTTAGGCATCAAGCATGAATTAAACCAATCAATCTCAATACTGAATACCCAATTATTAATGTTACTAAAAGATGAACTAATAGGACAAATAATTAAAAACGAAGATAGATATAAAAATATTATATTACAAATCACAAAAAGTATAAAAGAAATAACAGAAAAAGTAAGCCATATAAAAGAAACAGAAGAACAAATGAAAACTGAAACAATAAATCTAAAAACCATAATCGACGAATGCACAAGACAGTATAAACAAGATCTAACAATTAATGTCAACACACCAAATGAACTGTACGTGAACTGGAATCGAGAAATCGCGGAAATGGTCATCAACAACCTTTTAAAAAACGCTTATGAAGCACTCCAGTCAAAGGAAAAAAAAATAATTGATATAGTTGCAAAATCGACTAACGGAAATATCTATTTAAGAATAAAAGATTACGGAATAGGAATGGACGAAAAAACCAAAAAAGATGCGTTCATACCAGGAAAAAGCACAAAGGGAGTAAGCACAGACTCAAAACATAGGGGATACGGACTATATGCCGTACTAAAAGCAATAATAGCAGCAAATGGAGACATAACACTAGACTCAAAGCAAGGAGAATACACAGAAATAAAAATAACATTACCAAAAACAAAAAAAATCAATTCTGAAAAAGATTATAAGATTCAAAAAAATTAAACAACTTTCTTAATTTATTATTGTCTGGATTTGGATCATTTAAATCTTGTAATAAATTAGTAATAAGTGGTTTCTCAATATAGCCAACAACATTCTTTAAATCTGTCATTATATATCGATCAGAATCCTCTGATGCACCTGAAACTATTACTGCGACAATATTTGGATTAATAATCTTAAGTTTCTGTAACAAATCAGTTCCAGTACCTCCAGATTCATATGGCATTCTTTGGTCTGCAATAATTCCATCATATTTATTCTTAGAAAGCATATTAAAAGCCATATCTACAGAATATGCTAAATCAATCTCTAAAGAATTTAAATATCTCAACTCAGAAAATTTCGAAAAATATAATTCTATCATCTCACTCTGACTATGTGCAAGTATATCATTATCATCTATTAATAATAATCTAATCTTCTTTTTATCAGGTAATAAATCCTCCCCCATTACAAAAGATGTATATGCTTCATCCCAGCCAACACCAACCGCAGGTCCTATAACTTTTGTATTTTTTATCAATTGATTAGTTTTCCATAATTCATAAATAGCAATACCTTGGCTTGCTGCTGAAGTATTTCCATAAAGATGAACTGCATCAACAAAATTTTCCTCTGGAATGCACATGGCATCTCTCCAAGCTTTATTAATAGGTCCATTCATTAGATGTGGAGCGATTTTTACATCAAAAATATTCCAACCATTTTTTTCTGCTGCATCTTTAACTAATCGAGGAAATCTTAATAACGCTTCTTCTTTCAAAACTTTTCCATTTAATGTTATATATCCATGAATATCATTTCCTGCGTCCTCAAAAAGTGCGGGTCTTGTTTTTGAATAGGTTGCTTTAAACCCATATTGCTCATCACATTGTCCAACAATTATTGCAACTGCACCGTCAGAAAATAATCCATTTGTAACAATATCTCCTGGTTTAAGAAATTTTCTTAAAGTGTCCCCACATACATACAACGCAAATTTATCTTTTGGTACATTTTTAGTGTTACTGACAAAATCTTTAGTCCAATGCATAGCTGTTGGAAATCCAGAACAGCCTGCACGGATATCTATTCCAGAAATATTATCAAGTCCTAGTTCTTTCATAACTTTTGCACGAGATGCGGCTTTATCATTATCACTGCATGTTGTTACTATTATCGCCGATAAATCTGAGATGCTTATGCCTGCTCTATTTATTGCCTTTTTTGCAGCGGTAGCCATTAAATCAGATACTTTCTCTTCTCTAGATGCTGAATACATTATTTGTGTTCCAAGAAAATCATTGCAAAATTGTTTGAAGGTTCTTTTACTAGCATCATAATTTATCAGAGTTTTTTCTATCTGGTCTGGAGTTTTATATTCTTTTGGAAGTCCAATTGCAATTGATTTTATTCCAATACTATGTTTCATTTTGTTCACAATACATTTTAATTGAAATTATTTAGGTTTAGTAAAATCTAAAATTGTACTTCCAGGACCTATTTGATCTTTGATTAATACCCTTTTATTATTTATCTCGGCACCATATAACATGAATCTTGAGTTCTTGTATCCTCCCCAAGTATCGTATAAAACATCGTAGGAGCCCTGATCTAAAATTGTTGTATTGATAAATATTTGACCAACATTGTTTTGAAGAGTATGAATTAAAGGACTGGTTTGTGGGTTTCTTCCGTTAATTTGATATTTATACTCATCCCCAAAAACCACTGCATTTAATCCATATCTATTATTATTTATTTTATTATATAATTCATCTATATAATTAAATGTTTGTATAGCAATTAATGGTGCAAATTTTTCTTCCCTTTGAACACGCATGTTATCTTTCACGTCAGTTAAAACAATTAATGGAAAAAAGGAATATCCTGATTTAAAAGTATAGTTAACAGGTGGTATAATATTAATCTCTTTTGTTTTTCCAACTTTTTGTATAAATGAATACACTTCTGTTTCTATTTTAATGTTTGGTGTAACATAAGCTATATGTGCTCCTTTTAATATTGCATCCTGAACTTGTAAGTATGCATTCATAGCTATTTCTTTCCTAATAGGACCTATATTTGTTGTTGAAATTCTAGGATCTCCTAATTTTTTCTCGGATGCATATTTAATTATGTAAGGTAATAATTTACTAAGTATCTTTTGATCAACGTAAACAATTCCTGTTGCTTGGCATACCTGACCTGAATTAATAGTTGCCATATCAACTATTGCTTTTGCACATCTATCAATTTCTGTCAAGTGACCAGTTACGATAAATTCATTATTTCCAGGTCCTTCTAAAATGAGTTTTTCTAATCCTTTATTTTGAACAATAAGTTTTTCAATAGTTGGAGTTATATAATTATCTGATCCAAAAATTTGAATTACCTTAAAACCATTATCAGGATTTAGACTATAAAACAGAAATTCATCTCCTCTTTTCAAGTAATCAATTATGTTTGATCCATCTTCATTTATAAAAAACTCTTTGAGATCAGCATTTTTGAATAATTGTTCAAGTTTATTATAAATTGGTCGAGTTCTCGTTGATGGTTTTATTTTCATGTTAACATTATAAAGTGCTTTTGCTAAGTAAACAAGACCAAAAGGCATTATCGCATCTGACGGTAGGAGTACTGCTGTTTTACCAATCCCTCTTCTCTCAGATAAATCTATTTTTTCTTTATCATATAATAATTGTATCAACTTGTCTGTATCTTTCCATATATGAATTAACTGAGAAATATCAAAATTAGAAAATTCTTTCACTATGGCAGTATTTTCTATCTGCAAAGAAATTAAATCAGATTTATTATCTTCGATTATTTTTCCTGCTTTTTTTAGCATATCTATATTGGACGAAAACTTTTCTAGTATCCCTTTTGATTTATTTTCTGTAACCATTATTACTCCCTCATAATATTATTTTTACCACGCAAAAATGAAATATATTCTTTAATTTTTTGTTTGACACTCGGATTTTTTAAACGTTTATCGAAACATCTTTGCTCATAATCAGAATTGCTTTTTATGATTGATTTTTTTGCAGCTGCAATTCCACCCCTAGGGTGTTTTATTATTTGTTTTAGATAATCTTTTGCTGATTCTAACAATTCACCATTTAGAAATATTTTATCAACAAGTCCAATATTTTTTGCTTCATTGCAGTCAATTATTTTTCCGGAATAAATTAAGTCTTTTGCCTTTGAAATACCAATCTTTTTTGGTAATAAAACTGTTCCACCTGCACCTGGTATTAAACCAAAATTTACTTCAGGAAATCCGAATTTTGCGCCGTTATCTGAAAAAATAAAATCGCATGCTAGTGCAATTTCTAATCCACCACCTAATGCATATTTGTTTACTGCTGCAATTGTAGGTATTGGAAGATATTCTAAGGTTCTTATAGCTTTTCTACACATATTTAAACTTTCAAGGTAATCGCTGTTTTTTGGATTTAAATCATTTAAATCAAGACCTGCGATAAATCCTTTTTGATCTCCTAAAATAATTAAAGCTCTATTGTTACAACTAAGATAATTATTATTTATGTATTTAATTGCATTATAAAAATCTTTAAGCATTTGAGTATTTAAGATATTTAATTTTCCTTGCCCATTAAATAGTATAGTAGCTATTGGTTCTTTAGTGTTTATTTTTATTGTTTGATATTCTCTCATTTTCATTCCTTCTTACATATAGACTCCGCCATTTACATGAATGGTTTGTCCTGTTATATAATTAGCTTCTTGCGATGCTAAAAATAGTACCAAATTTGCTATATCATATCCATTTCCAAATCTTCTTAATGGTATTTGAGGCAAAATTTTTTCTTTTATTTCTTGAGGAACATTTAAAAAAATTCCTTCATCTATATATCCAGGCACTACTGTATTTACAGTAATATTATTTTTTGCTAATTCTTTTGCAAGTGTTTTTGTTAGCGTTATTAATCCTCCTTTTGCAGCAGTATATGGCCCAATACCTGAATCTCCAATAACTCCAGTAAGGGAACTGATATTAATTATTCTACCGGATTTTTGATTTTTTATTAATGGGATTGCTGCTTTTGTGACATTAAAAACACCTGTTAAATTAGTATCAATTACTTCTTGCCAATCTTTGTACTCGAGATTTTCAATTTTTGAAATTTTTGGTGCAATTCCTGCGTTATTTACTAAAATATCTAAGCGAGAAAATTCCAAATATGTACTGGTTATCAATTTTTTTGCTTGATTTTCATCTGTTATATCTGCTTGACAAATAATTATTTTTAGTTTAATAGAACTTGTATATTTTTGTTCAAGATAAAACTTCAATTTCTCTGCTCCACTTAAATTTTGCTTATAATTTATTACTATATTACTGCCTGACTCATATAGTTTTTCGGCAATTTTTGCACCAATACCTCTCGATGAACCTGTAATGACTGAAACTGTATTATTTAATTTATATTTCATTCTTTACTCCAATATTAACATAAAATATGTAGAACTACTTATGTATTTAAATAATTTTTTATTATTAACCACCGTCAAGTAATATTTTATAATTAATCGGTGAATAACTTATTTGTAATAGCCATGCATAAAAATGTTTGTCCAAAAGCCCCAATAGGACCATTAGGAATTCTTCCTTGTTCTGCATATGTGTAAAATCCTATAAAAGGCTTCTTACCTATTGTTTTTTTTATTAATTGATATTCCTTTATTAAATTTTGGCCAAGATATACTGTTCTAGCCCCACAGCTAAATATTATTAGTAACTCAAGATCTTTTAATGAAACTTTTTCAACAGATTCTTGAATTGCTTCCTTACTCGCATTAAGAATTAATTCTTCATTTGATTCCATAATACAGAGTGCTGTACTTTCCTTTATCGGTGCAAAAAATAACAGTGAATTATCATCCAATATTTTTAATACGGTTTTTACCCAATAATTACCTTGTGTGTCAGCTAAACCAAATGGTTTTGTAACAATGTAAGGTAATGGGTTTTTCTTAAGTTCATCTAGCGGTATTCCAGTCAATTCAGAATAAACAATAGCTGCAGGTTTATTATTCAGCTCATTTACAACCTTACCTTTAGATTTTGTTACAAGAACTATTTTATTAGTTGGATAATAACCATGTTTTATTCCGATATTTGTAATTAAATTTGACACAATTGCTACAACTATACAACCATTATTAGTTACTTTTCCATTTACAAAAGTGTAGGTTTTTATAAATTTTGAATCATCACCAGCAGATCCACCAATAAGAGGTATGGAACCTGTAACATCAACAATTCCATCTAAAACTAAATCATCTTCATAATAATATTTTGCTGTTGTCCCAGGAAACAACGTCATAAAAATATATGGCTCCATCCTTATTAATTCGGTAGGTTCTTTATTTTTAAATGCCGTGAATTGCAGATAGGGATCAAGATATTTATCTAATTTTAAATCTTGAAGTGCTTTTTGTGCTGCAGTACTTCCTGTCTTAAATGGATTCTTTGGATTGTATTCGCAAACACCAACACCAAAATGAATATATTGCGAAGTAATTACCATTGCAACAGCGCTTCCCCTACTAAGACCGGCATTACTTAATTCTCCTGTAGTAGTACAGCCAACCCATTTACAATTTGGATTATTAGACACAAACGTTTGGTTAGCTACTTCTACAAATTTTTTTATTGATTCTTCATCACGACCTTATTTACCAGAGCAGAAAACAATTCCAAAATCGGGAGGTTTACCTGAGTTTTTTATTGCCATTTCCACTGCTTCTCTTCCAGCTATTGCCGGATCATCATTCTTGCTAATTCCTGTTCCTACAAAAATATTTTTTTTTGTATTATTATTAAAAAATAATGCCATTTTATCACCTTATTTTTTTAGTTTAAATATTTTATATTTCTTATTGCTATAAAAATTGCTAATTTCTCATAATATAACATCTATTTTTTATTTGTTTCTAATCTCTTTAAGTGTATTCCACATATTAAAAGTTAATGACTGGTCT
>JAWABG010000003.1:0-41293 GCA_038884715.1 Candidatus Woesearchaeota archaeon
TTTCATCCTCTTACTTTACTTACAAGCTATGTACTCATATCTATTGTCAACACATTCAGTTTTTTGTTTTCATTTGGTGTGTTAGCTGTATGGATAGGTATTATTTCACTTTTATCAATGGAATTGTTTTTGGTTTTTACATTTTTAATTAAACTAAAATATCAGAACTGGAAGTTAACACACAGATTTCTTGGTTTGTCATTTATTCTTGCCAGTATTCATGTAATGTTAATTCAAAGTGATACAAAGACTGATTTGTTTTTAAGGATATACATGATAATCTTTATTATAATTGGGTTAGCTTCATTTATTTATAGGACATTATTATGGAAAAAGCTAGTAAAACAGCACGATTATTTTATAAGTGAGATAAAAAAGTTAGGTGATAATATAACTGAGCTTACTTTATCTTCAAAAAATGAAAAAAGTCATATATCTTTTATTCCTGGTCAATTTGCATTTTTAAGTATTGAATCAAAATTAATTAGTAATGAACAGCATCCTTTCACTATCAGTTCCTCGCCTGCAGAACCTGTTTTAAGGTTTCTAATAAAGAATCTTGGAGATTTTACTTCAAAAATCTCTCAACTAAAAAAAGGGACAAAAGTAAAATTAGAAGGCCCTTACGGAAGATTTTGCTTTAGCAAGGCTAAGTACAAAAGCCAGATATGGATTGCAGGAGGAATAGGAATAACTCCTTTTTTAAGCCAAGCAAGAAGCATGAAATACAAGGAGCATTATGGCAATTTTACAAAAATAGATTTTTATTATTCTGTAAATGAAGAAAGTGAAGTAATATTCCAAAAGGAATTAGAGACTATCAAAATTCGTAATAATAATTTTAAAGTTATACCTTTTATTAGCTCAAAACAAGGCCACTTAACAGCAGAAATAATTTCAAAGCAGTCGAAAATAATGAATAGAGATATTTTTATTTGTGGTCCTAAACCTATGATGTTTTCATTAAAAAAAGAATTTATAAAAATGGGAATTCCGAACTCTCGGATTCATACAGAGGAGTTTGAATTATGAAAAACACAAAAATAATGTTCATTATCTCAATTATAGTCACTTTTTTAATTCTCACAACTATTTTTGTACTTCAAGAAGCAAATAATAACAAACAAAATAATAATAAAAATAATAACAGTATAAATAATATTATTAATATTAATACCGGAACTAATGTATTAAATAATAATACTAATCTTAATACTAACTTGTTAACAGTAGAAACTGTTGCAACCCATAATTCTTTATCTGATTGCTGGATAATAATAAATGGAAGAGTGTATGATGTGACTAGTTATGTTAATTTACATCCAGGAGGAAGTGCTGGACTTGCTAAGGCTTGTGGAAAAGACGGAACACAACTATATATATCAAAAAATAAGAATCCTCCCAAAGATCACAGCGCAAACGCGTATTCATTACTTGAAACATATTATGTTGGCGATTTAAATCAATAGCAGATAATCAACCCAGAACTTGTTAATATGCTATTTACTAACACGCTAATAGTGATAGATAATACAATCTCTTTAATAAGGGACGTTAATGAATTTGGAAACTATAAATAGTTTGAAGATGATAAAAAAATATGTGGGGTGAATAAATGATAAAATCAATAAAAGGGACACAAACAGAGCAGAATCTATTAAAGGCATTTGCAGGAGAGAGCCAAGCGAGAAACAAATACACTTATTTTGCAAGTGTTGCAAGAAAAGAAGGATATGAGCAAATAGCTAACATATTTCAAGAGACTGCAGAAAATGAAAAAGAGCATGCAAAATTGTTTTTCAAATATCTTGAAGGTGGAGAAGTCCAGATTACTGTAGGCTATCCTGCTGGAATGATAAAAGACACGAAGTCTAACTTGACGGCTGCTGCGGATGGAGAAAAAATGGAATGGAGTTCTATTTATGTTGATTTTGCTGGCATTGCCAAGAAAGAGGGATTCTTAGAAATTGCAAAAACATTTGAGTTCGTGGCAAAAGTAGAAGCATTTCACGAGAAAAGATATAGAAAACTTATTGACAACATTTCAAAAGGAGAAGTATTTAAGAAAAAAATACCAGTGAAATGGCACTGTATTAATTGTGGATATGTTCACGAAGGAACTGATGCTCCGAAAGAATGTCCTGCATGCAAACATCCGCAGGCATTTTATGAATTATTGAGTGAGAATTATTAATTCTTTTATTATTAAATTTTTTTATTATTGATATATAACTCATATTTTAATATATTATTTAGTATTATTATATTTATTATTAATATTTTACTTATTAAGTAAATTATTTTTATTATTCTCCCTCAAAATCAACTACAGTATATACGTGATATTTTTGTTTTAATCTTTCTATTCCTTTTAGTTCAGGAAGACCAATAATAAAAGCCGCCTCAACAACATTACCTCCAAGTCTCTCTATTAAATTACATGCCGCAAGTGCTGTGCCACCAGTTGCAATCAGGTCATCAATTAAAATTACATTATCTCCTTCTTTAATAGCATCCACGTGCATTTCTATTTTATCAGTTCCATACTCTAATTCATATTCTTCACTTGCTGTTTTATAAGGGAGTTTTCCTTTTTTTCTAATCGGAACAAAACTCACACCAAGTTTATAGGCA
This sequence comes from Candidatus Woesearchaeota archaeon, assembly GCA_038884715.1. GTDB lineage: Archaea > Nanobdellota > Nanobdellia > Woesearchaeales > UBA9642 > JAWABG01. Next base: position 2,635 of record JAWABG010000003.1, read on the forward strand.
AGAACTCCGCCAATAATAAATCCTCTGCTTTCAATAGCCGCAATTATATCTATATTTTTATCTTTATACTTATCATATAGCTTGTCTATCATTAATTTAAAACCTTTAGAATCTTGTAGTAGTGTGGTGATATCTCTAAACATCACTCCTTTTTTTGGCCAGTTTGGAACAGTTCTAATTCTACTCTTTATATATAAAGAATTTTCATCAATATATTTATCAACTATTGCTTGTTTGTCAAAATGATTTTTTTCAATATTTTGAATCCTTGAGACTGCATAGATAAGTATTTTTGTTACATTTTCGGCGTTCTCTCCAAAAATTCTAATAATTTCTTCCCACGTTGCGGCTTCTTCATTTTCTTTCCAGCAGTCATAATCTGTGCTCATAGCAACACAGGCATAAGGGATTCCTAATTCATTTGCTAGAATCGCTTCTGGGGCAATACTCATATTGATAACATCAGCTCCCCATATCCTAAACATCTTACTCTCTGCCCTTGTAGAAAATCTTGGGCCTTCAATTGTTACAACAGTGCCGTGGTCATGATGCCTCAAATTAAATTCTTTACAACCCTTAACTAAAATTTTTCTAATATCATCAGAAAAGGGGTCAGCCATTGCTGTATGTATTGGTTTATGAGGCTCAAATTTATCATAATATGTTATACTTCTATGACGGGTAAAATCAATGAATTGGTCCAGTATAATAAGATCTTTTCTTTGTATTTCTTCTCTTAGACTACCTACAGCACTTGTCGCAATGACGTGGGTGCAGCCTGTTTCTTTTAATGCCCAGATATTCGCTTTATAGTTAACATGAGTAGGTGGTATTGTGTGCTCTCTTCCATGTCTAGCAATAAGAATAACATCAACACCTTTAATTTTTCCTACTCTGAGAGGAGAACTTGTCTTTCCAAAAGGTGTGGTTAACTCTATATCTTTTGCATCTTCAAGAATGCCTGGATTATCCAGGCCAGAACCCCCAATAATACCAACCCTAACCATTAGTAATTAAGAACGTAAGAAGATATTTAAAGATTATTGTTTTTTATAGTCTTATGAATAATATATTAATGCAAAGATATGTTGAACTAGGACAATCATTTGATCCTAATAAAATTAATATTCAAAAATCATTAAGAGTCAACACTCTTAAAATCTCTGAACAGGAATTAGTTAAAAGACTTACTGCAAAAGGAGCAATACTTACAAAAATCCCATTTCTCGACAATGGTTATTATTATGAATCAAATTTTTCTCTTGGAGCAACACCGGAATACTTGCTCGGCTACTATTATTTACAGGAGATAGCAAGTCAATTGCCAGCAATTGTCTTTGATCCAAAACCCGGAGAGAGAATTTTGGATATGTGCGCTGCCCCAGGTTCAAAAACAACGCAGATTGCTCAATTAATGCAAAACAAAGGAGTAATTATTGCATTAGACAAGAAAGGTGAGCGGCTTCCTTCGCTAAGAAATAATATTGAAAGATGCGGAGTTACAAATATAATTATTTATAAAAAAGATGCACGCTTTGCAAGTGATCTAAAAATTTTGTTTGATCGAATTTTACTAGATGCTCCCTGTTCTGGCAATTTTGCAAATGAAAAAGACTGGTTCAAGCTTCGTGACATTGCTGGAATAAAACAAAATACAAAGGTGCAAAAAGAATTGTTAAAAGAAGCAGTTAAATGTTTGAAGCCGAATGGGGTGCTTGTTTATAGTACCTGCACACTCGAGCCAGAAGAGAATGAGATGAATATTCACTGGCTGTTGAATAAGTATAGTAACATAAAACTCGAAAAAATAAATATTAAAATTGGAGACCCTGGGCTTATTTCTGTTTTTGGAGAAAATTTAAATCCAGAAATTAAGAAATGCAGAAGACTATGGCCACACAAGACCGGAACACAGGCTTTTTTTATTGCAAAATTAATAAAAAGAATTTAATAGTAGTTAATCAATATTTTTAATGTTTTTAGAAATATTTATAATATTATTAGAGTTTTATATCACAATGGAATTTAAGTTATTTAGGCAGATAATGGAAAATCTTACTGCTCTTGGGAGTATGGTTTTTTTAGGTTTAGTGTTTGTATATTTTTTAATAACGAATTATAACATTGCATTTGAATTATTGTTTGCTAGTATAATTGGATTTATAGTTATTGTTATAATTAGGTTACTTTATTTTAAGACAAGACCTGAGCATATTGGTCAAAAAAAACCCAAGGGTCTTGTTGACTATATCGACAAATCATCTTTTCCCAGCATGCATGCTACCAATTCGTTTATCATGGCAATAATTATTGGTTTTAATCAGAATAATCTTTATGTTTTCATTTTTTTTATTTTAGTTGCAATGTTAATATGTATAACAAGAAGATATCTTGATAAGCATTTTACACTCGATCTTATAGTTGGTATGGTTTTAGGAATAACAGTGTCTTTATTCACGATTTTTGTGGTTTTTTAATAAAACTTCTCATAATTCTTCAAATTTTTCTAAATACTATCCGAAAATTTATAAGCAATCATTATAAAAAATATTGGCTTTCTCATTTTTGTTAAAATTGTCTATATTGTTAAACTAAGTTAGCAAATCTTTACAATCAAGATAAAATCTTGATGTTATAGCAAATCACTTTAATTCAGAGAGTAGCGATAATTTATAGACAATTTTAAAAATAACTATAAAATTAATGGAGGTGGACAAAAATGGGTCTAACTTATAGAAAAGAAGACCAACTAAGAAAAATGCCAAAAATAGAAACCTCAATAAAAAAAAGTGATGATGGAAAATTCCTCATCCATAAGACAATAATTACCCACATCAGGCCAGTGCAATATTATGAAGCAATACTTGACGAGATACCAAAAAATAAAATAAAGAGAAAACAGAGGTTATTAACAAAAGGGTATGAATTGGCGGAATGAATTAAATATTTTTTTTATTGTGATTTTTATAATTTTTGTTTTATAGTGTTTTTATTGTATATTTTTTATATTTATACTTTTTTATAATGTATAATGTTGTTTATAATATATAATATCTGTCTTTTATATGTCATATTTATTATGTTGTCTTTATTTATAATAAATATATATTTATAATATTTTTTTCTAATATGGCGTCTTTTCAAATAAAATAAATCTTCAAAAAAATAAAAAGAAAATAAATTCGGACAGCGAATCATGTTTCCCACACTTTAGTGTAGTACACCATGAAACGTGGGCCTGCTTAACTTCTGTGTTCGGGATGGGAACAGGTGTGACCAGGCCGCCATGACCGTCCAGATTAAAGGATTAACGTAATATTTATAAATATTATGGTTTTTATAAAGCAGGGGTTTATAGAATAATAAATTAACTTCAAGTTAATAAAAATGGAAACAATACAAATATTACTTATCATATTTGCTATTTTTGCATGGACAAGGGTAATTTTAAGACTAAAAGACAAGCATATACGGTTAAGCGAGTTTATCTTTTGGTCACTCGTTTGGCTTATTATGCTTATTGTCGCGTTTATTCCTTCAATTACGTCAAGTATGGCGGAATTTTTGGGAATAGCATCAGGAATTAGCCTCTTGGTATATGTGAGCGTAATAATATTATTCTATCTGGTTTTTAGATTATATGTGAAAATAGAACACCAAGAGCAAGAAATAACTCAACTGACAAGAGCATTAGCAATAAAAAACTCAGAAAAAAAGAAAAAAAATAGGGGTTTATAATAATGGAGTTGTTATATAATGGATATTATAACGGATACAAAAATTTCTCAAATAATAAACGAAAGTATTAATGTAAAGTACACTATCTTAAAACAAACAGGTACAATAACTAAAATCATTAAGGAAATTATTTGTGCATATCGTAATGGAAACAAACTTCTGATTTGTGGTAATGGTGGGAGTGCTGCGGATTCTCAGCATTTTGCAGCTGAACTTATTGGCAGGTTCAAACAAGACAGAAAAGGTCTTCCCGCAATTGAACTATCCACTGATACATCAATCCTGACTTCTATAGGCAATGATTATGGGTTTGAAAACATATTTAAAAGACAGGTAGAGGCAAACGGAAATAAAGGAGATATCTTAATAGGGATAAGTACTTCTGGCAATTCAAAAAACATTATTGAGGCAGTAAAAGAAGCAAACAAAAAAGGGATAAAAACAATATGCCTTCTGGGTAGAGATGGTGGTTTGCTCAAAAACATTTGTGATTTACAAATAATTATAAATAGCGATAATACTGCAAGAATTCAAGAATCACATATAACAATTATTCATATTATTTGTGAGATTGTAGAGCAAGAATTATTTAAAAAAAATAATTGTGAGGTGTTTTAGTTATGACTCTAACCCAAGAAATTAGAACGGCTAAAGAAGGAATTAGAAAAGTAATGGAGCTTATAGCAAAATTAGAGGAAGATGTACTGCATAATAAAGCAGACCGTAATAATATTAGCTCGAGGTTGCATGGTATTTATGCACTGTTAAAGGCAATAGAGGATAAAGTACTATGATAATTGTTACAGGTAGTGCTGGATTTATTGGAAGCTGCATTGTGAGAGAGTTAAACAACAAAGGTATTACTGACATTATAATTGTTGACCATCTTGGTGATTCAGAAAAATGGAAAAACCTTACTAATCTGAAATACATTGATTTTATTGACAAAACAAATTTTTTTGTCGAATTACAGTTTTTGCAAGATATAGATTTGATCATTCATATGGGAGCTTGTTCTAGCACCACAGAAAAAGATGCAGATTATCTGATGAGCAATAATTTCAAATTTAGCAAAAAATTATATGATTGGTGCTATAATAATAATTGTAGACTTATATATGCCAGCAGTGCAGCTGTGTATGGTGACGGATATTTGAAGTATGATGATTCAAAGACTAACGAGTATAAGCCATTAAATATGTATGGTTATACAAAAAAACTATTTGATCAATATGTAATTAATTGTATAGAAAATAAAAAAATTTTGAAACAATGTGTCGGACTCAGATTTTTTAATGTTTATGGTCCAAATGAATACCATAAATCGTCAATGGCAAGTGTAATTTTTCAATCATTTAATCAAATAATGAAAGATAAAAAAGTGAAGTTATTCAAATCTTATAAAGAAGGAGTTGGTCACGGAGAACAAAAAAGAGATTTTGTCTATATTAAAGATGTTGTAAATGTTGTTACGTTTATGGTGAAAAACAAAAAAATTAATGGCATTTTTAATATTGGTACCAGTATTGCAAGGTCTTACAATGATTTAGCAAAAAATGTTTTCAAATCTTTGAACATTTCACCAAACATTGAATACGTAGATATGCCGGAGGAGTTAAGGAAAAAATACCAATATTTTAGTCGGGCAGATATAAAAAAACTAAGAAAGGTAGGATACAAAAAGAAATTCTTCAGCTTAGAAAAAGGTATACATGATTATGTAACAAATTATCTTGTCAGGGATTACAAAAATTTTTAACATTAAAAACAAAAATGGTAAAAATTATTTTGAAAAAAGCGATATTTCTAGATCGAGATGGAGTGATTAATAAGGATTATGGATATGTAAACAAAATCAAAGATTTTGAGCTTTATCCTAATGTTATTAAAGCTTTAAAATTACTTCAAAAAAAATATTCATTATTTATTGTTACAAACCAGTCAGGTATAGGTCGTGGATACTATACTCTCAAAGATTTTAAAAATCTTAATAATCACATGTTAACCTTATTTAAAAAAAATGGTATAAATATTATAGAAGTTTATTATTGTATTCATTCTCCTGAAGAAAAATGCAAATGCAGAAAGCCAAGCACTCATTTTATAAAACAAGCAAAAGATAAATATAGTCTCGACATAAAGAATTCTTATGTTATTGGAGATAAGCCCGAAGATATTGAAATGGGGCATAATATCGGAACAAAAACTGTTTTAGTGCTTACCGGCCAGGGAAAAAAGTATTTAAATAAACTCAACATTCAGCCAGACTATATAGCAAAAAACTTGTATGATGCTGCTGTTTGGATAAATATTAAATTTTAATAATCAGAAATTAATTGAACAACATAAAAAAACAACAAAACTTGTAAAATTACAAAAAAATGAAACACGAAGAAATACTCAACAAATTTCAAAATATAAATATTATGGTTGTCGGGGATATAATGCTCGATAAATACATCTTTGGAAGTGTTGAAAGAATATCACCAGAAGCTCCAGTGCCCATACTTAAAGTCAATTCTGAAAAATATATGTTAGGAGCGGCGGCAAATGTTGCAAATAACATAATAAGTCTCGGAGGAAAGGCATTTCTTGTGGGAGTTATTGGAAATGATGAGCCTGGCACAATATTTTTGAATGAATTAAAAAATAGAAACATTGCTTCTTCAGGAATAATATTAAGTTCAAAAATCCAGACAACACAAAAAGTTAGAGTTATATCAAAAAATAACCAACTAATACGATTAGACTACGAAGAAACAGAAAATAATGAAGAAACAGCACTAATAAAAATCATACAAGAAAACATTATTAATTTTGACTTAATAATTATTTCTGATTATGCAAAAGGCGTAATTACAAAAAACCTTATAAAAACAACAATAGAACTTAGCAAAAAATATAATAAAAAAATAATAGTGGATACAAAACCTTCACACAAAGAATTCTTTAAAGATATTTACTTAATTAAGCTCAACCAAAAGGAAACAGAAGGAATTTCACAAATTAAACTCTTCAACGAAGAATCAGTTAGTATTGCTGCTCGATACATTAAGGAATACCTAAACTGCCATGTATTAATCACGAGGGGAGAGAAAGGAATGAGTCTATTAGATAAAAAAAACCCTGGACAAATAATAAATATTCCAACACAGGCAAAAGAAGTTTACGATGTAAGTGGTGCAGGAGATACAACTATGGCGGCTATAGGTTTATGTATTGCAGCAGGAGCAAATCTTGTTGAATCAGTTGAAATAGCAAATTATGCAGCAGGAATAGTTGTAGGAAAATTTGGCACATCAATAGTTTCATTAAGTGAACTTAAAATGAGATTTGAAGAACAAAACAAAAAAATCGTTAGCAGAGAAAAAATTATAAAAATATTAAAATATTATAAATCCATGAACAAAAAAATAGTATTCACAAATGGATGCTTTGATATATTACACACAGGACATGTAAGATTACTACAAAAAGCAAAAAGCTTTGGCGACATTCTCGTTGTTGGCTTAAACACAGATGAATCAATAAAAAAAATAAAAGGTCCGGAAAGACCCATAATAAACCAAGAGGATAGAGCAGAGATTTTATCCAGTCTGGATTGTGTAGACTATATAGTCTTCTTCGATGAAAATAATCCTTGCGAAATAATTTCTGAAATAAAACCAGATATACATGTAAAGGGTGGGGATTATAATCCGAACGATTATAAAAATATGCCCGAAGCAAAGATTGTTCATGAATATGGGGGAGAAGTCAAAATTATTAATCTTGTTGATGGAAAATCAACTACAAATATCATAAATAAAATAAAAACCAATCTTAAAAAATCTTAAACACCCACAAAAAGCTTTATAATTAACAAATTCTTTTCATATAAAATATGAACACATTTTTACTTAAAAAAATTGATAAATGGGTTTTTGGTTTTGTATGCTTAATTTTATATCCTTTCTTTTTTGTTATGAAATCACTCCGTATAAACAGAAAATATCAAGACAAAACCAAAATAAAGAACATACTAATAATTAAAATATGGGCAATAGGTGATAGTGTAAACACACTACCAATGATAAAAATATTAAAAGAGTACAACAAAAAAGCGAAAATAACAGTTCTTGCAAGCAAAACAAACAGTCCTGTTTATGAAGGACAAAAATTTATTGATAAAATAATACTTCTTAATACAAAAAACATAATTCGTCTAATTTTAAATATAAAAAGATATGACTTGTGTTTAGATTTAGAACCATTCACAAACAGCACAGCACTCATCTCATTTTTTGTTGCAAAAATAAGAGTTGGGTTCTCCGGTCAATTAAGAAGTATTATTTATAATACTACGACGCCATTTAGTAAGAATCAACATATTGTAAAAACATATTTGGACATGGTAAAAATTATTAACGATTCTACTGCTTCAAAAAAAATTCAAAATATAACAGAACTAATTAAATTAAAATATTCTGAAAAAGAAAAAAAAAGAGTTGACACGCTCCTCTTAAAAAACAAAATAATAAATAAACACACACTAATAGGATTCTGTCCTGGTGTTGGTGACTCCATAAAAGAAAGACAATGGCCAAAAGAAAACTTCAAAAAACTTGCACAACTAATAACAAACAATAATAAAAAAGCAAAAATAATCTTGATAGGAACAAAGAAAGAATACGAATTAAACAACTATATAAAAAATAACAATAAAAACATTATAAATCTTTCAGGTAAAACAGATATTAAACAATTATTTTATTTAATAAAAAAAACAAGAATTTTTATAAGCAATGATACTGGACCAATGCATATAGCAGCTGCGCAAGGTGTGAATACAATAGGTCTTTTTGGTCCTAACACTCCAATAATATGGGCGCCATTTGGCAAAAAAAATATTTCAATATTCCATCCCATAAAAGGATGTCCGTATATGGATAATACAAAACACAAATTAGTTCCTTCTAAGCTAACAGAAGAACAAAGAAAATGTATGAACACAATAACAATTGATGAGGTATTTAAAGCTTATGAGAATTTTACTGTTTAAAATAGGAGCAATCGGAGATACATTAATGACAACGCCACTTGTCAGACAACTTAGAAAAAACTATCCGAAAGCAAAAATAGACTATCTGATAGGAAATATTGCATCACAAGTTTTAGAAGAAAACCCAAATATAAATAAAATAGTAAAATTTGACGAAAATATTTTTTTTAAAAAAAAAATACTACAATGGAGGGATCTGATAAAAAAAATCAAGCAAAACAATTATGACGTTGTTTTTGTTCTTGACAAGCACTGGATATTTAACCTAACAGCAAAATTATTTGGAATAAAAGAACGAATCGGATTTGACAGGATGGGGAAAGAAGGAATATTTCTCACTAAAAAAGTACATTATGAAAGCGAAAAACATGAAATATTTTATTATCTCGATTTACTTTATTTATTTTGCAAGAACGTTAATTATTCCGATACAAAAATAGATATTTTTATTGAAAAAAATGATGAAAAATTCGCACAAAAATATTTTCATAATAATTTTAAAACAGGAAAAGTAATTTGTATCGCTCTTGGGGGAGGAGTTAATGTAGGTCAGATTTCGATTTCAAAAAGATGGTCTGAGGAAAAATATTCTGAACTTGTTACTTCTTTGCTTTCTAATAATTATGAGGTTTTACTTATAGGTGGATCTTTAGACAGACAATTAGTGGAGAGAATAAGGAAAAAGAGTAAGGCAAAGGCAATAATTTCTAAGAATATTTCAAAGGCTGCAGCATTATTAAAAATGGCATATGCTGTTGTCTGCAACGATGGAGGATTAATGCATATTTCAGCGTCGGTTAATGAAAGAGTGATAAGCATATTTGGTCCAACTGATCCAAAACGGTTTGCACCACTTGGCAAGAAATGTAAATATTTATGGAAACCTGGAAAATGCTGTCCTTCTAATGATATATATGGAAAATTTCATCAATGTAAAGAAAATTGTATTGAAAAGATTAAAGTAAAAGATGTAATAGATGTCATTAAAAAATATTAATAGGTTAAAAAATATGAATAAATAGTATATCAAATAACTTATACATGTCATTAAATATAATTAATAATATACAAAAATAATATACAAAATAACATCTATTGTTTGAATATGAAATATATTATCAATAAGAAATTTATACCTATAACAACAATGATTGATTTAGTTGGAGGTATATTATTTTTTTGGAAAAAATTAAGAAAAAAACCTATCAAGCTGAAAAAGGTTTTGTTTATAAGACTTGAACATATAGGAGATATGGTTATGGCCACACCTGTTTTTGAATTATTCAAAAAATGTCATCCCCAAACAAAAATACATGTGCTATGTAGGGAATTGACAGTTCCTATAATAAAAAACAATCCCTACATAGATAAAATAATAATTTATGAGGCTCCCTGGTTTATCAGAAGAAAAAGTAAATCTCGAACTAATTTTTTTAAACTCTTGACAATTCTTAGAAAAGAAAGTTATGATTTAATTTTTGAAATGCACGGAGATCCAAGAAACAACCTTTTAGCTTTTATGACGGGAGCATATAGTATTGGATATGGGTGCAGAGGAGGAGGTTTTTTTTTAAATAAATTAAAAAATTATGACAACAAAAAAAGACACAACATCATACAAAATCTAATATTAGTAGAAGATTACTGTCAGAATAAAATTCTAAAAAGTATAAGAGAAATAAAAACAAAAATATTTACTGATGAAAAGTCTAAGAAAAACGCTGAAAAAATAATGAAAAAATATAACTTGAAAAAAAACAGATTTATTATAATAAATCCGTTATCGGGCAGAAAAGAAAAAAATTTAACAAAAAGTGAAACAGAGTATTTTATAGAAAAAAATAAAAACTTTTTAATTGTGTTGACCGGTTCAAAAGAAGAAAGAGAGTTTTGTAAATCTTTTGAAAATCGCACAAAAAAAATTATAAACTTATGCGGTAAGACAGACTTGCTAACTTTAACGGAATTGGTGAAATACGCTAAAAAAGTTATAGCGCCTGATACGGGAATAATTCATATAGCAAGGGCGGTTGAAACAAATTTTGAGGCAGTTTACAAAACAACAAACAAAAATGTTTGGGGGTATGAATAACAGATTATTTATTAATAAATTGTGATTTATAGGATAATTATATATATACTTTAATAATTATAAAATTATTTACAATTTTTTTGTCTTTATGTAGTAAAATATACTAATTGAAAATAATAATCAAGATAATACTTTAAAATGAATAAAAAAATAAGAAACAAAGACAATAATTATTCAGATAATAAAATTGTTTTTGGAGTAGTAATATATAATGAGGAAAAAACCATAGAAAGATGCCTTAAGAGTATTGTATTTAGTAAAAATATTAATAAAAAATTACAAATAAAAATTATTGTTGTGCACGACGGTCCTTGCACTGATAAGAGTCTTGCAATAGCTAGAAAATATACTCATTATGTTTATGTGAGAAAAAGAATTGGTTGCTGTGAGGGGCATTTTGATTTTTTGAAAAAAAAATCAAAGAATTCCTGGCTTTTTCTTATAGATGGGGATGAATATCTGAGTTCTGAACTAAAGAAGAATCTTCCAAATTTGCTGGAAGATAGCAATGTGGATGCCTATGAAATTTATTGGCCTACGTATTATAATGGAAGAATTTTGAAATTAGGTCTTGATAGAAGATTTTACAAAAAAGTATTATTCAGATCAAACAAAGTTATTTTTGAACTATATCCGCATGGAAAAAGATTAGTTATTGGAACTGTAAAAAAATGTGAATATCCGCTCATTCATAAGCCTGTTTGTGATCCTTTCAGTAAGGAATATTTAGATAAAAAAATGAAATGGTCAATTTTTGCTGCAGATATCATATATAAAAATATCGTGTATAAGTCATCACTATTTTATCTATGCAAGGCATTTTTTATATGGGTATTTTATATTTTGTACTTTTCTTTTGTAAGGCTATATTTTTTGAGTGGTAGAATAGGATTCAGATATACATTATTTTTTGCTAAATATAATTTTTTAATTAATTATTTTTTATTCAAAAAAACATTAAAATAGAATCAAATTTATGTTCTGTGTATATATGAAAGACGAAAAAAAAAATTATGAGAAGAAAAAAACTAAAAAAAGTGTTAGGGCTAGAATTTTAGACTCTTATAAAATTAATATAAAGAAGAATCTATACAGGAAATACTATGTTAGACTTCATCAGCTCGAGAAATCATTAAAGTATACTTCAACAAAAATTGCTAATGAAGATATTCTAAATATATTCAAAAATAAAGGTAAGCGCTACTTGCTTGATGCTGGTTGCGGCGATTGTTTATTTCTCGAACAGGCAAAGAAATTAGGATTTAACGCAGAAGGATTTGATAATAATGATGAATTGTTGAATGTCTGCAAAAAAAAAGGATTCAATGTTGTTAAAGCGAACTTTAATTTTAAACTTCCATATCCTGATAAAAAATTTGAAGGTATTTATTGCGCAAATGTGCTAGAGCATCTTGAAGAGCCAGATTTTGCGATTTTTGAATTAATGAGAATTCTTAAAAAAAACGGTGTCTTAATATTAAGTATTCCTGAAGCAGATAGTCTGTTCTGGAGTGATTGGACTCACGTAAGACCGTTTACAAAACAGACAATCAAAAGTCTGATGTCGACTCTAACGATTAAAAATTATACAATCTATAAAAGACATTTTCCCTTTTTTGTTAAGTGGTGGAATAATCCAATTATTAGATTTATGAATATTGTTTTTAAGCATGGAATCCTGGCAGATGGATTTGACTTTATTAGTGAAAAAATATTTAAGGTAAGGCGCCACGATTTAGTTGTTATTATTGAAAAATAATTATTACTTAAAAAATTGAAAAAATGAAAAAAATCACTCTTTATAATCCGAAAACAGGAGAACTTAGAGATTATCATGGGGCACCACTTGCACTATTGGCTGTTTCAAGGTTTTTGGTTAAAGAAGGATATGAAGTTAATATTGTTGAGCATTATGAAAAGAATACAGAAGATATTGTGTGTGATTCTGTGAAGGACAGTATCTGTTTGGGAATTACAGCAATGACAGGTTATCAAATAAAAGATGGATTAAGAATAGCCCAAAAAGTAAAAAAAAAATTTCCCAAGATTCCAATTGTCTGGGGAGGCTGGCATCCTTCAATTTTGCCTGACCAGACTCTAAAAAGTCCGTATGTTGATATCATAGTAAGGGGTCAAGGTGAAAGGACATTTAAAGAACTCATTTATGCACTTGAAAACAAGCAGGATCTTTCAACAATACAAGGAATTTCTTATAAGATTAAGAAAAAAATAATTCATAATCCTGAAAGAACAATAGAAGATATTAATAACTTTCCTGAATTGCCATTTGAACTTGTGGATGTTGAGCATCACCTATTAAACTCGGAATTCGGAAAAAGGACTTTAAATTATTATGCAAGCCAGGGTTGCCCTTATAATTGTGGATTTTGTGCAGATCCAAGAGTTTACAGAAGAAGATGGACAATACTGGAACCAAAGAGAATTGTTGCGGAGCTGAAACATCTTAAAAAAAAGTACAAGATTGATTCTATTATTTTTACTGATAGCAATTTTTTTATTAATGAAAGACACACAATTGAATTTTGCGAGCTTTGTATAAAAGAAAAGCTTAACCTAAAATTTGGCCAGGTAGACGGACGATCAAATACCTTATCCAGATACAAAGATAGCACCTGGACTTTAATGAAACGTGCAGGATTCGTAAATATACTTAATGGAATGGAATCTGGCTCCCAAGAAATTCTAGATTTCATGAATAAGGGAATAAAAATTGAGGATACAGTAAAATTAGTAGAGCTTGGAAAAAGACACAATATCACGATAGTGGGATCAACTTTTATAGGATTGCCGACAAAGAATATTGATGAAGAATTCAGAATAAATATTGGTTTAATTGATAAATTAATGAAAATAAATCCAAACAATACCTATTATTTGCTTACCTATACTCCTTATCCAGGCAGTCCATTGTATGATTTGGCGATAAAATGTGGCTTTAATCCTCCTACAAAATTAGAAGAATGGGCTGAGTTTGAATTACACAAGATTACAACTCCTTGGGTTAAGAAAAAATATGTTAACCTTGGCGAGCAGTTTGATATTTATTATTTTCCATTTTTAGGTAATCAGTTAAAACAGATAATAAAGCATTATCCTCCTTTTTTTAGATTTTTTGCAAATATTTTTTATTATGCCATCAGGCTGATAGTAAAATTAAGGTGGAAATTAAAAATTTTTTAGTTTGCCTATCGATTATTACATTTTCAGATTTATTCTTTATACTAAGGATAAAATTTCAAGAGTATAAGAATTTTTTTAATGGTGTGAGGATTTATTTTAAGGACATAAAAGTTTATTTCAAAGGTATAATGCTATAAGAATTTAATAAATGATGAATTTATTTAGCGATGTTACCGAATAATTTTATTTTGAATGCTTAAATAAACAAATTACTTCTTGATTACTCAAAATTTTTTGTTTATCTAGTATTTTTAATTCAGTGCATTTTTCAAGTCTTTCACAATTCAAATTTATAATAAGTATAGAGTCTGTTTTTAGATTTCTTAGTATTTCGTCTATTATCTCACAATTTTGATTTTTTACTGCTTTTTTAAGCGAGGTTAGATTTTCATAGATATACTCAGGCAAATCTTGCCAAAATCCCTGAGATGTTGTAACATTGTGATTTACAGCCATATATGGATTAATCACGTCATTTACCGGAATTTCATTGAATCCTTCATACCAATCGAAAACAACAACAAGATTATTTCCAATAGTGCTAATATTTTTCTCTAACATTAAAATGGCTTGCTTATTAGTTTCTGATAACTTAAAAGAATCTGAATAATAGTAAATAATAGCGAAATAAAGTCCAATAATTACAGTCACAATAATTACTAATACGGGAATAGCAATTTTTAAAATTCTATCACGAGAAAAGTATTCAATTTTATAATCAAATAACAAAAAAAGAATATAGATATATATATAAAGGCATAAATTTTCATAATTCACCTTATTAATAATTGGAATAAAAGATAACGTCCTTGTTAACATAAAAAAACTGATCAATATTATAAAAATCATAAATACAATTTCTGATTTTGATATTTTTTTTCGTAATAAAAACAACAGTAACAAGAAAACAAAAGGAATAATGAAAGTGAAAAACATTCCTCTCGGCATTATTCTAAACATTTCTTGTAATGCATAATAAGGAATTAGTTTTTGTCTATTAAGCAAAGAAGCATATTTTATAATATTAATCCACCAGAATGATGTTATGACAATACTAATACTTGTTGTAACTGCAATAATATATAATTCCTTATAGTGATGTTGATTTTTATTTATTTTATTATTATTATTATTTGATGAATGCCCGTGTTTTAATATATGATTATTATTTAATTTGTAATTTTTATTTTTTTGATAATTTTTAAATAGTTTATATAAAAAAAACGAGAATAATATTAATGTTGAAAGAATTGCCATATACGTGTGACTTAATATTGCTATGCAATAAAACGGTATTACAAATAAGAATTTCCAATTTATTTCTGTACTTTTATATTTTTCAATAAATGCTATTATAAACATTATCATTGACCAGCCTAAAAGGCTTCCTACACTTCCCAATCCAATAAAATATGCAATTGCTAGAGGTGAAAAGAAAAAAAGGAAATAAAACAGAAGAGTTTTGGTCAATCCATATTTTTTTATTTTACCAATATAAATTACTCCAATAAATCCAAAAATAAAACAAAGAGCTTCTGCCAATACTAGGGAGACTCTTGCATTCTGAGTTATATTAGTTAATAGAGCTGCAAAACCAAAAAAACCAATTCCATACACTCTTCCAGGAACAAATTCACCATTATGCCAATAAGGAGTTTTTTGAAGAAGACCTGATTCATACATAAAAGTTATTTGGGCGAGATGATCTCCAAAATCATTTGCCGGCCAATTATTAAGAAGTGTATCTGAAAAATTAATGAATGCAAATATTGCAGCTATTCCAAACAGTATTGCTACAGGCCATAAAACATTTAAAGATAATGTATTGTATGAACTTTTTTTTGATGAAATTTTTTTTGTTGGCATTTTTTATGAATTTTTCCTATTGTTAAATATTTGCCTCTTTATTTCCATCAGTTCATATATCTTTATTACTTTTAACAGAAATAATAGAATAATATAAAACAAGATTCCTAATCCCAAAACAACTATAAGTTCTGCTATTACTGGTAATGTTATTATTTTTTTAAGAAAAGATACAACCAGAACAAAAATAACCCCAGATATTATTGTTGTAAAATATTTTAAGAATCCTGATTTAATATTTATTGTATTATTTATTGCAAAAATTGAAAGAATAAATATGAATAAATAGCTACAGCATGTGGATATTGCTGCCCCTGTTATTCCAAGTTCGGGTATTAAAATAAAATTCAAAATAACATTTAATATTATTCCTAAAATATAGATATAGGCACTTTTTTTTGGCCCTTTTATGGCTAGTAAAATATTCATTATTATCACAGCAACACCGTAAAAAATAACGCCAAAACTTAAAATCATGAGAGCAGTTGATGCCAGTGAGAATTTTTCTCCAAAGAATAATCTAATGATTAAATCAGGATAAACAAAAAGCACACTTCCTGCTGGAATCAGTATTATTAATGAGTACGTAATTAGTATGCTGATAGCGCTGCTTATGGTTTTTGTTGCCTTTTGTGCCCAAAGTTGAGATGCCAAAGGAACAACAACAATTACAGTAGCAATTGGTATGTAAAGTACGAGGCTGGTTAGTGAAGATGCAGCGCTATAAAGGCCAACTTCTTCCAATGATCTGAAGTATGTGAGCATTAGGGTATCAATAGATGATAATAAATTAAATCCAAAAACTAAAATTATTGAAACAATACCGAATGTTACAACTTTTTGCACATCAATTTTTTCTGATGCAGTTGAAAAAAATTGTGGAAATATTTTTTTAAAAAAAACAATTGAGAAAATTATCGTTAATAAAATACAGCTGATTAAATATGCAAAAATTGGAATATAAATATCTGATTTAGCATTAATTATATCAGGATACAAAAACAATAATGAGATTCCTGTAATTACAAACAGTATAATGCTTCTTAGACTGTGATGAATTGAGTAGAGGAATCCGTTTTGAAAAGCTTGAAAAAAAGTCTGAAATATTACTTCAATAGAACTAAATAGAAATGCAAACGCAAAAATAATTATAATTTGGCTATTGTGGTAATGAAAATAATTTTTTGCCAGAAATCCTGCACCAATAATAAGTAGCAATACTAATAAAATTGAGACGCAAATCTCAATCAATAGCACATTTTTTATTAATGACTTAATTTTTCCTATATCCTTTTTTACATTATATCTCGGTATAAAATATAGCAGAGATTGTCCAAGACCCAAATCCTTTATGATATTAAGAAAACTTCCAACAGAAAGCAAAGCAAAAAACATTCCAAAATCCTCAAGTGATATTGTTCTTCCCAGTAGTATCCTGAACAAATATGAAAATAAAGCAGCAATTACTAGAAATATGAATACAGTAAAAGTTCCTAACACTGTTTTCTTGATGTAATCTGCCATTAACCTCAGATTATAATTAGCTTTTAAAAAATTTGCTCTTTTATAATTTATTATATATATTTTAAAGTTTATCTTATAAAATTTTATTCAACAAGATAAGAACCGATAGAATTATAAACTTAAAGAAATTTTCAACAGTGAACTACTTAGCGGGTCTTTGTAGATTTTATTAAAATTCAAAGAGTGGTATTTAATGAATTTATCTGTATTTGGTGTGGGGTACGTTGGGCTGGTTACTGGTGCTTGTCTTTCTGATTTAGGTAATAAGGTAATCTGTGTAGATAGTGATAAAAATAAGATCGATTTACTTAATAATGGAGGAATACCCATATACGAGGCTGGATTGGCTGAAATTGTTGAAAGAAATTTTAATGCAAAAAGACTTGAGTTTACAACAGCCACAGACTATGCTGTAAATAATTCGGATATTATTTTTTTATGCGTTGGCACACCTCCAATGGAAAGCGGAGATGTTGATTTGAAGTATCTTGATCAGGCAGTAATTGAAATTTCGCATTTTATTAATGATTACAAGATTTTGGTTAATAAAAGCACTGTTCCTGTTGGAACTGCTGACAGGGTTAAAATGCTTCTTCAAAAATATTTAAATTCAAAAGTTGAATTTGATGTTGTTTCAAATCCGGAATTTTTACGAGAAGGTTCTGCTGTGAAGGATTTTCAAAATCCTGACAGAATTATAATTGGTTCAACAAGCAAAAGGGCAATAAAAACAATGAAGTTATTGTATGAAAGTGTTATTGGCATGAAAAATAAGATAATTGTTGTTGATGTAAGAAGTGCTGAATTATCAAAATATGCTTCAAATTCATTCCTAGCAACCAAGATTAGTTTTATTAATGAAATGGCTCATTGGTGTGAAAAAACAGGTGCTGATATTCAATCAGTTGCTCTTTGCATGGGACTTGACAATAGAATAGGTCCAGAATTCCTTAAAGCAGGAGTTGGTTATGGAGGAAGTTGTTTTCCCAAGGATGTAAAAGGAGCAATTTATATGATGGAAAATGTAGGACTGACTGCTGATATATTAAGAAGTGTGGAAAAAGTTAATAATCAGCAAAAAAAGATTCCTTATCTCCAATTAAAGGCAATATATGGGTCTCTACATGAAAAAAATATCACTATTTGGGGTGTTGCATTTAAGCCAGACACAGATGATATACGAGAAGCCTCTGCACTTACCTTAATAGAATTATTGTTAAAAGATTACGCAAATATTACCATTCACGATCCAATAGCTCTGCCAAATATTAAAAAATTTCTTAGTTCATCGACTATTCAACCAGTTTATTCTGAGGATATGTATGAAAGCGTAAGAGGAGCTGATGCGCTTGTAATTATGACAGACTGGAAACAATTTAAGCAGCCTGATTTAAATAAGATAAAGGAATATATGAATAGGCCAGTAATAATAGATGGAAGGAATATTTATGATAAGCAGAATATGTTAAAATTAGGCTTTGAGTATCATTCTATTGGAAGATAAATTATTTTTGGACTAATTTTGAATAGTGAAATTTTAATTAGTAAATAATGTTTATAAAAATTTTTTTTCTTTGGCGTGTTATTTTATTTAATTTTTATTGTTTAATTTTTTATTGATCTTGATATTTTGCATAATTTTTTTTGCTTTTCTTGAGTAGTTAAAAAGAATAAATTTATAAACATTTTAAGATTTGTAATGCTATGCCTCCAAAAATCGTTGTAATAATTCCAGCATATAATGAAGAAAAAACAATAGGTAATGTAATTTCTGAAGTAAAGAGATATGTTAATAATATAATTGTTGTTGATGACGGAAGTAGAGATAAAACAGTAGAGATTTCTAAACAACTTGGAGCAAAGGTAGTTTCAAATATTATTAATAGAGGCTTAGGAATAACAATAAAAAGAGGATATCTTGCAGCAATAGATGAGGGAGCAGATATAATAATTCAAATTGACGCAGATGGCCAATATACAACAGAAGATATTCCAAGGTTAGTAAAACCAATAATTGACAATAAGGCAGACATGGTTCTTGCTTCAAGGTTTAGGGGAGGAGTCCAATATATGCCAATGGGCAATGTAATAGGTAATAAGATTGGTACACTAATTACAAGCATTGTTGCTGGTCAAAAGATATCAGATGCACAAACAGGTTTTAGGGCAATGAGAAAAGAAATCCTAGAGGAAATAATCCCAATTAGCCAAAAAACCTATGTTCAGGAAATGATAATTAGGGCAGTAAAAGAAGGATGGAGAGTTGTTGAAATACCTTCTTTTTTTAAGAGAAGAAAGTCAGGACCATCAAGGCTTATTCCTAGTATTACAGGGTATGCTTCAAAGGCATTTCTAATAATCGTAAGAATGATACGAGAATACAATCCATTATTATTTTTTGGAATACCAGGTATTATTTTTCTACTTGTAGGAATTCTAATTGGAGCTGAAATGGTTTTTATGTATTTTTTTGGCAGTGGAGATGTTAGCTCTCGAATAGGAACAATAATTTTTTCATCATTCTTAATGCTATTGGGAGTTTTGCTAATAATGTTAGGTTATCTTGCCGACATGATTCATGTAAAATATCTGCAGTTAAAAGAAGAAATTAAGAGAATAAAAAAGTGATAAATGATTAGGAATAATGGCACAGGAAAACAACTTAAAAAAAAATTTGAATAATTTAAAATCAACTTCTTCATCCTTAGCTTTTTCTATAATAATACCTGTATATAATGAAGCAGAAAATCTAATAGCATTGCACGCTGAAATATCAAGAACAATGAATTCACTCTTTAAGCCTTATGAGATTATTTTTGTAAATGATGGCAGTACTGACAAAGGGCTTGAGGTTCTTATTAACTTAAAGAGGAAATTTCCTGAGATTAAAATTATTAATTTCACAAAAAATTTCGGTCAAACAGCAGCCCTTGATGCAGGGATAAAACATGCAAAAGGTGAGGTTCTAATTACAATGGATGCTGATTTACAAAATGATCCAAATGATATTCCAAGATTACTTAGGAAAATGGATGAAGGCTATGATGTTGTTTCAGGATGGAGATTTAATAGAAATGATAAGTTTAGTAAAAAAATTTTTTCTTTATTTGCGAACAGATTTCGAAGGTGGCTTACAAAAGAAAAGATACATGATGCTGGTTGCACTTTAAAGGTTTACAAAAGATCTTGTTTTAAAAATATTAATCTGTATGGAGAAATGCACAGGTATATTTCAACTATTTTGATGTATAAGGGTTATAAAATTGGAGAATTAAAGGTAAATCATAGGTCAAGAAAATTTGGTATTACAAAGTACAATTTCAGGAGAGTCTTTAAAGGTCTTTTTGACTTGCTTTTTATTAAATTTTGGAGTGACTTTTCAACAAGGCCTTTGCATTTTTTTGGGGGACTGGCGTTATTTCAATTTGGTTTAGCAATACTAATTGTTATTGAACAGATAGTCAAGGCATTAGTTATTGGGGCTTTGAATCTTGGGCCACTTCTTGTTTTGTCTGTTATGTTGGTTATAACTGGATTTTTAACTTTTATCTTTGGCTTCCTAGCTGAAATAATGGTGAGGATGTATTATAGAGATTCACCTAATTATGAGATAAAAGAGGTATTGTAATGTGTGGGATTCTGGGATTTAATTTCCATGACAAGGCTCTAGTTAAAGAAATGATGGGACTTCTGAGCCATAGAGGGCCTGACCAGCACGGAATGTATCTCGATGATAATGTTAGTCTGGGTCATCAAAGGCTAAGCATAATAGATCTTTCTACAAAAGGAAAACAGCCAATGGTTGATGAAAAGAATGACAATGTTATTGTTTTTAATGGCGAGATTTATAATTTTCTTGAAATTAAGCGAGATTTAATAAAAAAGGGACACAAATTTAATTCGAATACTGACACTGAGGTGATTTTGAAAGCTTATGCAGAATATGACTTTAACTGTTTAAAATTTTTTAATGGTGATTTTGCCTTTTGCATTTATGACAGAAAAAAAAAGATTTTCTTTTTAGCAAGAGACAGACTGGGAATAAAGCCACTATATTATTCTTTTTTAGACAAACAAATTAATGTTAATGGTGATATTTATAATAAAAAAGATTATGCTGAAAATTTTATTTTTGCATCTGAGTATAAGGCGATACTTGCCTATGATTTTAAAAGAAATGTAAATAAGATAGGTCTGAGCAGATATCTGACCTTAAGGTACAATTATGGCAGAGAAACACTTATCGATAATATTTTTAGAGTTTTACCTGGTGAATATATTATTTTTAACATTAAAACTAAAAAAATTCAAAAAGGCAAATATTGGCAAGTAAACTTTGATCCAAAAAAGATTACTAAAGATAACGAGGACATTATATCTAAAAAAATTCTAGAGTTAATGAGAGACTCAGTGCAAAAAAGACTAATGAGTGATGTTCCTCTGGGCGTTTATCTTAGTGGGGGAATAGATTCAGGCTCTGTTGTTTCAATAATGAATGCTCTTGGAGTAAAAGACATTAAGACATTTTCTGTGGGTTTTGGTTATGGCGAGGAAACTGATGAGATCAGATATGGTAAGTTGATTTCTGATACATTTGCCACAGACCACAGAGAGTTTATTGTTGAGAGCTCAATAGCAAAAAATCTGCCAAAAATTATTTGGCACTGTGATGAACCACTAGCTGACCCTGCATTATTGCCTGTATTCCTTCTTTCAAAAAAAACAAAACCGCACGCAACTGTCGTACTTACAGGAGATGGTGGTGATGAGGTTTTTGCAGGATATGAGCAAAATAAATTTATGCAACTTGGGAAACTCCATCCTGTAATAAAGAATTTTTCTGTTCTTGTTCTAAATGCTATGCCTGCAAAATATCTTAAAATATTATTTAAATATGCTCCGAAATTAGGAGAAGAGGGAAAAAAAAGGGCAATAGAATTTTTAAGAAAAAAAGATGCAGTTGACCAGTATGTTGAAATAGTGAGTATCTTTAATGCAGAAGAAAAAAAATTGCTTTGCACTCCTCTGCCATATATTAGACAGGAGTTGTCTCATTATTTTAATGATAAAAATAATGTTTTAAATCAAGTATTAAAGCTTGAGTATGATACTCAATTGCCTGAGAACATGCTGCACAAGGCAGATAGGATGTCTATGGCTTATAGTGTGGAATCAAGAGTTCCATTTTTAGACCATAGACTTGTTGAATACTCAGAATTAATTCCACCAAATCTTAAGCTTAAGGGTTTTAATGAAAAGTATATACTAAGAAGAGCGATGAGACATTTGTTGCCAAAAGAAATTCTTGTAAGAAAAAAGCAACGTTTTTATGTACCCATTGATGTTTGGATTAAAAAAGACCTTTCACCTATGATTGATGAGAAATTAGGAAAAAATGCTATTAAGGAATCCGGAGTCTTTAATCAAGAGTTTATTAGCAAAATTAGGGAAAAATATAATAATTCGCCTTTATTTTATGCAAGACAACTCTGGGTGTTATTAACATTCCAGATATGGTATGAGAAATTTATTGTTAGAGAAAAATAAATATTAATTAATATTAATGAATTTTAATGAATGTAAATTAATGTAAGTGACTGTTAATGAATATACATGAATAAGAGGGATGATGTTAAATCTTGAAGGTTTTATATTTCATTTAAATTTTAATCCTAGATTTGAAGAAATAAAATTTTATTTTAATTAAAACAAAAAACTAGCAAATTAATAAAAGAATAAGTCAATTGAAACTGTAAGATAATTAAAAGCAAAATGGCGAAAAATAATCAAAAATCAAAGAATAATCACAAATTAATAAGGCATTCAAATTTTCTAAAGAATTATTTTTTTTGGATTGTCATCTTATTTTTCGTCTTAACATTACCAGCAATAAATAATATTTTAATAGGTGATTCTACTCAATGGATTAGGTTTTATTGCACTGGGCAGTTCTGGTTTACTGATATTGGCCATCCAAGTCTTTCAGGTTGGCTTACAAATATATCCTGTATTATTTTTGGAGTTAATTTTTGGGCAATTAGGCTTCCTTTTATTATTATCTCGCTCGGAGTGCTATGCTCTCTATACTTTTTAGGAAAAAAAATATTTCCAAAAAATATTGTTCTGCTATCTTGTTTTATTCTAACTATAAACCCCTGGTTCATAGGAATTACAAATTCAACTAACCAGGATAATTATATTTTATTATTTGCAACAATAGCTATACTCTCCTATGCGATTTGGTTGAAAAATCAAAACAGAAAATATCTGTATATTGCTGCACTGGCATTTGGGCTTGGCCTAATTTCAAAATCCGCAGGTATATTGATACTTGGAGTAATTGTATTGCACCAAATTATTTTAATTCTAACAAAAAGAATAAAAATTAAAAGATCAGTTAATGTAATGATTATACTTACAGGATTAATAATTCCAATTATGTATTATGCAATCCAGTTTATTACAGGTTCTACTTTGTTTAGTAATTATACTGTTCAGAGAACTACAATGAAGTTTATTACGAGCGGGGGTTACTTTTTTCCAATAGGTTCGTGGGTAATGACTGTTGTATTAGCAACACCGGTTTTTTTTATTTTACTCTTAATTTCCATATCTTTTATTTTTAAAAAAAATCAAAAGGAACTTGATAAAAGTTTACTTGACGTCATGAGTTTGTTATGGCTCTGGGTATTAGTGCCAGTAGTCACTTACAGTTTTCTTATAATAAACAATAATATTGAAAGATTCCTGCAGCTTATATTGCCTGCAACTACATTACTGATATCAATAACAATAAGTTATTATTTAAGAAAAATAAAATTTAGAAAAAATCATTCAAAAAATAATTATAATAAATCTAATTATAATGCTCTTAATTATAAAACACTTAATTATAAGGATATTATATTTTCAATCGCAATAGTGACATTAATAATATTAGTCTATATTTTTTCAAGACCCCAAGAATATCCTGCTCCTTATTACTCCTTAGATTCCTATATTCAGATTTTGTTCTCATTTAAGGACTTGTTTTTTCCTATAATCAGTGATATGGGCCCTGTGTTTTACCTTCCTGGTTATTTTATTATTTTTGTAGGACTGGTATCCATTTTACTATTATTAATTTTGATTATTGGAATAATTATTTCAAGACGAGAATTAGTTAGAATAGGAATTTTATTACTCTTTATCTCATACATAATTGCATCTTTAATAATAATCAGTGAATTTAACTTTTCAATTAAAGGACCTAATATTTCAGGAATGATGAAATCTATTGACAGTAAACTTGTAAGTATGAATTTAAATGATACATCAGTTATTATAATAGGAAACCATCCAACAATGTACAGCTTACAGGGAAAATCAATGAATAGTCAATTCTCAAGGGAGCCGGCTATTTTGCATGATTTGTATTTAATAATAAATTCAACAGAAAACGATGAAGGGTATAACATTGAAGGCAGTAATGTAACAGTTAAAAAAGGAGCTTACATTCTATATAGAAAAGACAGGGACTTTGATAGATTAATACAAAGAGCAACAGATACTGATATTGTAATACTTGAAGATTTCCCTCCTCTACCTAGAAATAATCCCTTAATTAATGCTTTAGAAAAATGCAAAAAAATTGACTATATTGAAGATAAGGGATTAAGATTTTATTTTTATAAATGTTAAAGCAGATAAAATCATTATATTATATAAAACCAAGGTACTGTTGAAAAAGTCTCCGAAGTCTCCGGCACCTACCGGAGTCATCAGATTTGTATGCTGATTCGATGACCGTTAATGACATTGCAGTTAAACGTTGATACGAAGCTTGCATGATAAAGACGTTCGAAAGAGTCAAAACCAGTGACAATATTTATAAATCTCTTTTTTTTTCCTTTTGTTCATTATGAAAATCTTGGTTACAGGTGGCGCGGGATTTATTGGCAGTCATTTGTGCGATGCACTTGTCGAAAGAGGAGATACTGTAATTTGTGTTGATAATTTTGATGAATTCTATGATCTAAAAATTAAAGAGAGGAATATCAGTGGATTATTGAAAAAAAAGAATTTCATTTTATATAGAAATAGTATTTTGGAAAATGAGATCATGGATGAAATTTTTTTCAAACAAAAACCAGAAATAGTAGTTCATCTTGCAGCAAAGGTAGGTGTTCGAAATTCAATAAAAAAACCAAACTCTTATGTTCTAAATAATGTGGTTGGAACTACAAATCTTCTTTCCCTTTCAGTAAAACATAATATAAAAAATTTTATTATGGCATCAAGTAGCTCTGTATATGGAGAAAGTAGCTCTGTCCCATTTAAAGAGCACGATCATGTTGCCTTTCCATTAAGCCCTTATGCTGCGACAAAACGTTCTGCTGAATTAATAGCACATTCATTCTCTAAGATGTACAACCTGTCTATTATTTGCTTAAGATTTTTTACCGTATATGGACCAAGAGGAAGGCCTGATATGGCCCCATATAAATTCTTATATTCTATTCACAATAATAAAGAGATCGAGGTTTATGGTGATGGAAAAAGTTATAGGGATTATACATATATTTATGATGTAATACGGGCTATTCTTAAGTGCACTGAGCAAAAATTTAGTTATGAAATAATAAATATTGGAAATTCTAATCCAATACCGTTAAATGGATTTATTAGCATAATCGAAAAAGTGACTAGGAAAAAGGCAAAAATTAAAAGATTGCCCTTGCAGCCCGGAGATGTTACAAAAACTTATGCAGATATAACAAAGGCAAAAACACTACTTAACTGGAAGCCAACGACAGATATTGAAAAAGGTTTAAAAGAGACATTTAAATATTTGAAAGAAATTTAAATATAAAGAAATTAACCATATCAAAGGCTAAAGTTGGATAGTTTTGTTAAAAACAATTACTGATTTATTGTTGGTTTTTATTCTTAGCCATTTATGTAAATTCACTTCTTGATAATATCTGCTAGTTGGAACCTGAATCAATGCAAGGTCTGAGGTTTCGTATAAATCAGTGATTTGTGTGTCTTTAGTATCAATAATAATCCTTAGGGATGCAATTTTTTCCTGTATTAAAAACTCGAAATCATAGCTAATTGGAAGAATCTTTTTCTTTGTAATAAGTTTTTTTACAAGAAAATGCTTGATAAATCTTCCAATTTTCCAGGATCTTCCCAGTGTCAGCATTAGAGAGCGCAAAAGGAAAAAATTTTCAGTAGTCTGGAGCTTAAAGAAGACTTTTTGGAAATTTCCCTTAATATGAATTCTATTTTCCTTTATTGTTTCTTCATCAGTTCCCCCAAAAAGCTGTGTTGTTATAATCTTATTATCATTTGTTTTTCCTATAAGACCTGTAAAAGAGTATGTTAGTTTTGTATTCTTAAAAATTTTTATTATACCTCCTTTAGCCACACTGACAACACAATATATGTCTTTCTTTTTAATAACATAAATTTTTGCCTGCTCGAAATACTTAAAAAAATCATTTCCAAAACAGGGAAGGACTGGAAGTATAGCGTCACGGGTCATTCTTGAATTTCTTGATAATTTTAATTCCTGATTTTCTAAGTCTTTTATTTCTTGTAATTCAAACAAATACGCTTGCATATAATTATTCACAT
The DNA here is from genome assembly GCA_038884715.1 of Candidatus Woesearchaeota archaeon. Taxonomy (GTDB): domain Archaea; phylum Nanobdellota; class Nanobdellia; order Woesearchaeales; family UBA9642; genus JAWABG01. Next base: position 29,718 of record JAWABG010000003.1, read on the forward strand.
TGTAAAAGAAATATTTCTCATCATTCATATATTCTTGTTTGCCCTTGCTGAATCCTGTTCTGTATTGGCTCAGAATTGCTTCAGATAATTCTATTTCCTTTGTCATTAATTGAAATCCTGCTGGAAGAAAGTGACCTGTGTTCCTGCTACCGTATTCTCCTGCAAAACTGCCATCAGGATGTATGAAATAGCTGCAGAACTCTATTGCTTTCTTCAATATTGGCAGAACCGATTTATCATTTGTTTTTTTATAATATTTCGCAACATAATCAATTGTAAAGGTTAAATAACCAACATCACAGCCGTCGTACTCTTGGAACCAACCTTCAGGATTAATTAGTGCAATAGTTTCCCTGATTTTCTTTTTTGCTCCATTAAGATATTTTCTGTCCTTTGTAATAAGATAAATATTAACTAGTGCGAGTGCAGCTCCTGCGAGATGATTTGCAATAGGTGCAGGTTCTGCGTTATTAATCATCCAGTCTCCTCTTTTTTTAAAAAATTCAACAATATCTTTTTCATCTAAATCCATCATAAGGTAAGCCTCTGTTGCTGCTATCAGTGAAAAAGATGTAGCTCCAAGGGCTCTTTCAAAAGGATAAAATTCATCGGTAGTTCCATCTTTATGAGAACATTTTGGCATATATTTAATACCTGAAATGATTAGCTCTTTAATTCTCTCATTTTTATACCAAGGATTGATAATTTTTTCATCATTATTGCCCGAGATATTTTTGTATTCATCAAACTTATTTGAATAAACAAGAGCTAAACTCAGAACACCTAGCTGAGCCATTCCTGTTGGAAAATCAATTGTTTTGTAATGCCAGAAATTTCTATCAAAACAACCATATGTGGGAGAAAACTTATTTTTATCAGCAAGACATATGATTTGAGGTATGTGCTTGATTGCATCTTTAAGAAAGATAATATTTTTCATTATGTCACCTATATATTGTACAGCTTTTTTATGGATTGCGGTTTTAGGATTTCTTCTGAATCAATGTACAGTTTATGCCACACTTCAAAGGTCAGTATTGTCCAGAGTTGACGGCTATGTAGCATTGACGATTTCCTTACTTCCATTAATTTTTTAATATAATTCTTGTTAAAATATTGTTTGCTGCTCATCTTGTCTGGAGAGAGAATTGTTTCTAACATTTCTTTATATCCGTGGCCAAACCAACTGTCTATTGGCAAATAAAATGGGAATTTTTTTCTTTCCACAATTTCTTTAGGTAGTGAATCTTTCATTGTTAGTCTGAAAACCATTTTATTTTTTTTGTATGCTCTAGGTATTCTGTTTACGTATTCTGTAAATTTTACATCGAGAAGTGGAACCCTTGCCTCTTGTGAATGTGCCATTGTCATCTTGTCAAGCCTTGAAAGTATCCAGTCAGGAAGCCAAGTTTTATTCTCGCGAATAGCTATTTGATCAAGAAATATTTTATTGTCATTGAAATAATTTTTTCGCATGCCATCCTCAATTTTTTTCTCGAACAATTCCCGATTAGGGGAATGTAGAAGCTGTTTTTTCTCATTTCTGTCAAAAACACTAATTAGTGTCAGATATGTTCTTACCATATCTTCTTGATCACTAATAAAATGTTTTATCCTATTCCTGCCCTGTTCGCCTATGCTGGATGGGTAGTCAAAGAATTTTGTTAGTATACTAACAGGCACCCATCCTAATATTGGAGAGATTACATGCCTTCTTATATATCTGGGTATTGGTTTAACAAATTTTTGTGCCCGGTCAAGTACTTTATATTGTACGTATCCGCCAAATGCTTCATCTCCTCCTTCGCCTGTAAGTGCCACAGTGATCCATTTTTTTGAGAATTTTGAGATGTAGAATGTGGGTATTGTCGAGGCATCTGCTAAAGGCTCTTCCAGATGCCATATTACATCTGAATATTCCCAGAGTATTTTTGGCTCGAGAATTATTTCATGGTGGTCTGTTTTCAAGTATTCAGCAACCTTTCTCGCATGTGTTAATTCATTGACTTTTTGTGGTGACTCGCTAAAGCCTATGGAGAAAGTTTTTGGTGTGGTATGAGAAATTTTTTTTGTCAAGGCAGTCATTGCGCTAGAGTCAAGTCCTCCTGAAAGAAATATTCCTAGAGGCACATCACTCATTAGTTGCCTATTAACACTCTCATGTAATAATTTTTTTAATTTTTTTACACAATCATGCAGACTAATATTTTCTGTATTTCCTGCTTCCTGGGACCAGTAGGTGTATTCTTTTAACTCAAAGCTTGTCAGATCAAGTTCAATATATGTGCCTGCAATAACTCTTCTTATGCCTGCAAATATTGTTTCTTTTCTCGGAACGTATCTGAATGTGAAGTATTCGTTCATTCCTTCCTGGTTTATTCTTCTTGGTACAGATGGGTGAAGCAGAATTGCCTTAATCTCCGAGCTAAACACAAATTCCTTTCTTTTTTTATCAAAAAAATAATAGAGAGGCTTCACGCCAATTTGATCCCTTGCAATAAGTAATTTATTTTTTTTTCTATCAAGAATGGCGAGTCCGAATATGCCATTAAGCATCTCAAATATTTTTGTGCCATATTTCGCGTAGCCATTCAGTATTACCTCTGTATCTGTTGTCGATTCAAATCTGTAATTCTTAAGATAATCTTTTTTTATGTCATTATAGTTATATATCTCCCCATTGAATATAATAACATAACTCTCATCGGTATTCTTCATTGGTTGGTTTCCTTTTTCTGACAGATCAATTATTGATAAACGTCTAAAACCTAGAGAAACACCTGAATCAACAAAAAATCCTTCTTGGTCTGGGCCACGGTATTGCAGCAAAGAAGTCATCTGCTTAAGCAAAATTCTATCTTCTCCATAAAATCCAACAATTCCACACATTTTATCCCCGTTAAACTACTAATTTTTCCACTCAACCTCAACAAGATTATATAATAATTTTATTAATTTTTCGCCGTTAATTATTATTTTCTACACTAAAAATATAGAATGTATCTGGAGTTTCTGGAAAAGGATATGTTTCATTAATTGTTTTTATAAGCTTAAATTTTTCTGGATGGCTTTTAATGTAATTTATTGAAGGTTCATCAATATGTGTCCATTTTTTTGATCCAATAACAATATAATCTATTCCAAAATAATCAATATATTTTAACATCTTATTTGTATCTGCAACTAGCCCATAAACTTTTTTATTAAGCAGGTACGCTTGTTCTATACTGTATCCTGTCTGTACAAATACCTTTTCTTCTTGGATTGAGTTAATATATTCTGCTACTGAGTATCCTTGTACTACCTTTTCCCTTGTAAGCGAAAATGAGTGTTTTGGAATTAGAAAAAGTGTAACTAATAATACACTTATCGCAATTAACAAAATTTTTTCTTTATTGCTATTACCAAAAATATCAAATTTTTTTGTATTATTTTTATAATTAATATTGTTTTGGTGTTTCAATGAATATTGCGAATTATTTTTTTGGAATTTGTTATCAATGAAGGCTGTTACTCCTTCGGCAAAAAAATAAAACAAAGGTATTAAAAAGAATATCAGGTGCCTGTTGCTAGCCAGACCTGTTAGGAATACAAATGAAGTAATAATTGCGAATAAGGTAATAAAATGGTTTCTTTTTAGGTTTTTTATGAATCCATATAATATAAAAAGCATTATTGGAATGTATATTATAATGACGAGCAATATATTCCTTAGATTAATAAGCTGTGTAAAGTCTGACCTGTCAAGCACAGTAGGAATATTAAAAGGTACTATGTTAATTGAATATCCAAATGCTGCTGCCATCTGTATAGGATCGATCGATATTCTAAATGTGGCGAATTTCTGTCCCTCACTAAAGCTAAATGGGCTAATCAATTGTCCTATTCCGAATTGTCTAACATCTTCAACAAGGCCGTCCACTCCTATAGGGATATAATCGTGATGTAAAAAAGAGCTCAGTCTTATAATTAGAACAAGTGCATATCCAATGCAGGTTACTGCAACAGGTATATACTGTACAATATTTTTTCTATTACTTGAATAGAATATAATCATCAAGAGCATTATTGGAATAAGGAAAATAACCTTATCTGTAGAGAAGGCGAAGATAAATCCGAGTAATGATGAAAGTAATAGTAAATAAAAATTTTTATACTTTATTTTATTATTTTTCTGAGACTTTAAGTATGCAATTAATGAAGTAAGAACAGATATAAATATTAGAAAATACAATGATTCATAATAAATAATTGTTGCCAATTTTACAAATGTCTCTGATAATGTGAAAAATAACATAAACCAACATATCCATCTATCATCCTTGCCAATTAGACGCCAGAATTTTATTAATAAGAAGAAAGTTATTATTGCAGATACAAGTGATACAAGAAGACCTGCAAGCAAGTCATTTTGAGTTATAAGATTCATAAGGTGAATTGTGTATGGAAATATTGGGCCATGCTGCAAAAAAAGTGTTTGGTCTCCATATAATGTGTGATAAGGAAAATTTTGTGCAAGACCCAAATACCTAGCTTCATCTCCAGCTACAAAATAATATGGATTTTCAACAAAAATTCTTAAGATTAAAAATAACAAGAATAATACTATAAATCTATAATCTTCAATAAACCCAATTTTAGTAATACGCGTATTTTTTTTTATTTTTTTTTGTGTTTTATTTGGCATTTTATATTTTTGTCCCTTCAATAAGCGCTTTTATGTATTTCACTCTTCTTTTATAGCTTCACTGAAAGCATGCCTCTTTTAGAAAAGTCTGTATGCCGGCGCTTATCCTAAAACAGTATGTCCTTATTGCTTTTGATAGGGGTTTTTCCATATTAATATTTTTTAGAAAATATCCTTTATTTGAAAAAATACCCCGTCTTTTTAATGTTGGTTTATCAAAATCATCAAGTTTGCTTTCAGCCCATAAATCAGTCGCCGGGAACGGGGTTACCATACTAAATGTAACCAATTCTGTATCAAGCGTCCTAGCAAATTTAAGTGTCATATTGATATCTTTTTTTGTTTCAAACGGAGATCCTATAATAAAGAATACGACTGTGAATATTTTGTGTTTTTTTAGTAGTTTACATGTTTCTTTTACTTTTTCTAAGTTAAGTCTTTTGTTAATCCTTTCCATAAATGCAGGACTTCCTGTCTCAAAACCTATCTGAACACACCAACAACCTGATTTTTTCATTAGGATAATAATATCTTCGTCTAAAACGTCAGCTCTTGTCTGGCAATTCCAGCTAATTTTCATGCCATCTTTTATTATTTGGTTGCAGACTTTTTTTACTAGCGTTTTATTCATTGTAAAGAATTCATCCATGATCCTAAAATCAGTTATACTCTTTGCATATTCTTGCTTTATTTCCTTTATAATGTTCTCTGCATTTCTGAATCTTGGTTTTCCTCTTGTTTGATAATCGCAGAATATGCATTTATACATGCAACCTCTCGAGAAGAGCATTGTTGAATGTTTATTCTTTCTTCTGTAAATTGGCGAGTCCCTGTATTCATATTCCTTTGCGAGGCTTCTGTCAGGTATTGGAAGTGTGTTCAGATCGTTTATAAATGTTATTTCTTTATTAATAACTGTGTTGTTTTTCCTAAAGCAAACACCATCTATAAGTTCTGGATTTTTTCCAGCCACAAAACCCCTCATCGCCCATTTACCTTCACCTCTGACGATGTAGTCAATCTCTGGATATTTGTCAAGAAGTTTTGAGTCCACGCCTGTTGCGTGCACGCCACCAATAACTATAGGTGTATTTGTAATTTTTTTTATCCTTCTTGCGTAATCGATTGCATATGGAAATGAAGGTGTTGTTGATGTTATGCCTATCCAGTCAGGTTTGAATGAATGGACTATATCTTCTATTGGTTTCTCTTCTAAGTCTAGATCAATAAATTTTATTTTATGATGCTCTTTTTTTAGGACCACTCCCATATACAGAAGTCCTAGTGGAGAAACTATGCTTTCTGCTTCTGAAACTATAGATGCTTCCAATAATGTTTTTGGTTTTATTAAAAGTACTTTCATTTTAAGATATGGGGATTACTCAGCTGTTTATTAATATTATTCTTTATATTTGACCTAGATCTTTATTCTTGCTTTGCGGGCATACACCATCTCATAAAATCCCAATTTTCTTTTTGTTAAATTATCTAGTTTGTAGAATATATTGTTTATGAATTTTGGCAAAGGAATGAAATCATTCACTCTTGTCAATCCTGTAAATGTCCTTTTAAATCTAACATTTATGAAACCGACATTTTCAAAGAGCTTTCTTAACTGCTTTCTGCTGTAGGTGTTCCATATAGGGCACAGTAATAGCTCATGCCAGAAGGTTCCATATTTCTTATTTTTATTTGGTTTTATGAATTTGAAGAGGGATTTTCCAAAAAATCTAAACAATCTAAGGCCAAAGTTTTGAATATTATTTTTACTGTAGACCATGATAATTATTCTTCCTCCTGGTTTGCAGACTCTGTGTAATTCTTTTAGTCCTGCTGAAAAATCAGGTATGTGATGTAAGACACCTAAGCTAAAAACTACGTCGAAAGTGTTGTTTTTTATTTCTTTGAGATTTTGTATATCTGCCACATTTACTATGCTTGGATCATATCCTTCCAGACTTAGTCTACGTTTACATTCTTTAATTGCGTTATCTGAGAAATCAATCCCCCTAACATCTGCTTTACATTGGAGCATCTTCCAAAGGTTTAAGCCTTGGCCACAACCAGCATCGAGAACCTTGAGATTCTTAATTTTAGCACGCTCAATTTCTTCTTCCATCCAGTGTTCTTTTTTGTAAATTATTGTAGCTTCTTTTTTAAATGACTCAAATTTATACCTGGTTGGATTCTTGTTCCAGTAGCTGTATGTTTTTTTAAGTTCTTTATTCATCTTTTGTTAAAAATTTTGTATTGATTTAAAAATTTATTCCGAATATTTAGTTTCAATATATCGTGATTTTAAATGTTCATTAATTGTTGTTATTAATGTACTTATTATTATTGTTTTAATTATTATCCTAGCTCGGGCATGAATAAATATATCCCACTGTTATTCCTTTATCAATAAATTTTTGTAATATATTACATCTATTAAGTCTCTTTGCAAGCAAACTACTCTGATTTATTGCAGGGAAGTCAATGAACAGCAGTGTTCCATTAATATAACTTAAGAGGGTTTGATTATTTTCGTAATTAAAATCCGCTGTGTTTATTGTTTGGTATTTGTTTTCCAAGTAATATTTTAGTGCATAGTTACGAAATATTATTATAGGTTGCTCAAGATCTTTTTCAAGAGCATAATTAATAGTTTCTTTACTGACTTTGTCTATGTTTACATTTGTTAGATTCCATATCATCTCCTGCGCTATGAACACATTATAGGAAAAGGATATGGAAAGAAATAATATTAAAAACATTCTTGAGAAATTTTTTATGTTATTATTTTTCTTAGTTTTTTTGCTCGATAAATATGCATTTTTAATGTATGTAATAATATAAAATATTACGAAAATAGCTGCAAAAATAAATGCAAACATTATAGAGTTGAATGATATATACATTCCGATCGGTCCTTGATCTCCTGTTAATGGAACTAGGAAATTCCAGTTAAATGACAATGCGTTTGATATAAATCCTGATTTTGGATAGAATGGCAATATCCTGTTATGCAATAAGTTAAAGATAAAAATAATTGCAGTGAATAGCAATAATGTTATGCCCAGTATGCTCCAATGTTTTTTTTCGAGCTTTAAATCATTAATTGAGTCTTTAATTACTTTTCCTCCTAGGATAGCTAATGCAGGTAAAATAACTAAAAGATACCTCTCAAAAGGCCTGAAATTTTCCTGCACTCCTAAAATAAAAAATAAAAATACAACTGCAATCCAGAGATGCAACAAGATATCTTTTTTTTCAAATTTTAGAAAACTAAGTGCGTATAATCCAATGAATAGTGGGCCTGCCCAGAATACAGAGAGCATAAGCTGAATAAGTAGCAATACTATCTCGAATGAATTGTTTGAAAAAACAGATGTGTGACTTAGCACTACTTGAAAATATGACCAATCAGTGAAGTATGCTGAAATTGGGAATACTGAAAATATTGCTAAGGCAATTAAGCATATAATAAAAAAAATTTTAACAGCCTCGATAAATTTATGATAAAAATTATTTTGAAAACTATTTTTGTGTTCAATATCTTTATACTCGAGAATATAATAATTATTTAAAAAATAATAAATAATTAAAATAGGTAACAAAAGAATGGCATTTAGCTTTGTAAGCATTGCTAATCCAAATGATATTCCAGTTAAAACAAGCCAAAGTGTTTGATTTCTTTTTGTATTGGAATACTTTACAAAAAAGAATATTGTAAGCACATAATAAAAAGTCAAAAAAGCTCCATCAAAAGAAATGGAGGTTGATCCGAGTATATGCCAAGCACTGAATCCCAATAATATTATAGAAATAAAAGCAGTTTTTTTGTCATATAACTCTTTGGCAAGAAAATAAACAGTTAGAATTGTTAAAATGCCAAATATAACAGAAACCATCTTTAAGCTTTGTGTGCTTAATCCAAATATTGATACGAATGCAATTCTAGTCCATGTTGTTAAAGGAGGGATTTCTGTCTTATCATCCAACCCTGCAGGATTGTGATTTATTACAGCATTTGTCTGAACAAACTCATCAAAGACGATAGTTTTATTTGTATTAATAACCCTGATACTTAAAGCCAGAAATAAGATAATAATTAATATAATAATTTCTTTTTTATCTTTTTTTGTTACCCCTGTTTTTGTTATCCCCATAATGCTTAAAAATAATTCTTAGTTTATTAAATTTGTTTTTTCTCACACTGCAATGCTTAGGTATTACTTATCTATATGGGTTTAATACTATTTTTTTTTTAATAAAATTTATAAATCCTGTGTTGTTTTACGGCTTAGTGAAATACAAAAGTCTTTCAATAATTGTTCCAGTATATAATGAAGAAAAAACAATTATGAAAATACTTCAAAAGATTTTTGCTGCAAAGATTCCATTAAAAAAAGAAATAATCTGTGTCGACGACGGAAGCAAGGATAATACAGTAAATATTCTGAAAAAAGTAAAAGGTATAAAACTTATTGTTCATAAAAAAAATCAAGGCAAGGGAATGGCCCTAAGAACAGGTATAAAGAAGGCAACTGGTCAGATAATTCTAATACAAGATGCCGACCTCGAGTATGATCCGAATGATTATGCAGCGCTAATAAGACCAATTATACAGGGAAAAGCAGAGGTTGTTTATGGATCAAGAAGATTAAATTCAAAAAACAAACAGCATGCTGGCCTGTCATTTTTTATTGGAGGGGTTGGATTAACTATGTTGACAAATTTGCTGTACAATACAAGGATTACTGATGAGCCTACTTGCTATAAAGTATTTCGTTCAGATATACTTAAGAGAATTCCTCTTACATGTAAAAGGTTTGAATTTTGTCCTGAGGTGACTGCTAAAGTTGCAAAAAAAGGAGTAAAAATTTTTGAAGTTCCAATAAAATATTATCCCAGGTCGAAAAAGCAAGGTAAGAAAATTAAGTGGTACGATGGCTTTGAGGCGATATGGACATTATTAAAATATAGATTTGTAAAATAAATATTTATTAAAAAATTCCCAAAACAAATCAAGTTATTATAATAAAAATTGTTAAATTGTTAGATTATTAAATTGATAATTTGTAAAATTATTGAAAGAATTAAAATTAAAAATTAGAAAAAATTTTATAAAATCATCTTGAAATTATCATAAAATTGTCGTGAAATTATTATGAAAATACCACAAAACGAATTAAAAAAGAATCTTATTAAAATGTCTGATAAAAATTTTGCAATTTCAGATAAAATTATTGTAATAATAGTATTTAGTATTATTTTATTACTTGGTTTTTTAATGCGCTACAAGCCATATGGTTATGCTATACAACATGATTATCCAATGACTGTGCATTCTGCAGACGCTAATTCAAGGGTTAGTGAAGCTGAGGGTGCTGTGGTTACAGAACAACCTTACCTATTACCTGCATGGTTTGATGATGAGAAAACAGACATAGTATCTCCTATGCCGCCAATAACTCGAGTTTTGTCAGCATTAATTACCTCACTTTCGGGAATTGGGATTTACGACTCATTATATTTTATTGCAGTGCTGGCCACAATTGGAGTAGCAATTTCGTTTATGTTAATATTCTGGAAACTTTTTGGAAATTTATGGGCAGGAATAATTTCTGCAATACTGTTAGTGCATCCATTTGAGGCATTTGGAAATTATCTTATAATATTGGGTATGTATCCTCATGTTGTTCAGCTAACTATGACATCAATAACTTTAATGTTTTTTATAAAATTTTTGCAGAACAAGACATGGAAATCTCTTCTCGAGTCATGCTTATTTTTTGCATTTGCATTTTACACTCATAGCTCTTTACCAATACTTATTTTTGGTTTAATGTCCTTGATAATGATTTATATTCTTGTCAAGAAACAAATTGGTTGGAAGAAATTTATCTTTTTCTTTATAATTTCTATTATTTTAATAAGCCCCTTTCTTCCAATACTGTATTCAAATTGGTTTGCACACGGATCAGCCATATCAGTTGAATCTGCAATTCATCCTGATAAAATTTTTACAAATCTCCAGTCGGGTCACACAGTTCAATTATTCAATTTTATAACACCAATCCTTTTTTTCTTCATGATTCTAGGTTTAATATTCATATTTTTTGTTTTTAAGAATAAGAAATACATTATTTTCTCCATAATATTATTTTATCTTATTTTTGTAGTCATACTTGCGAGTTATCTCGGATTTAATAACGGACAAATAAACGATAAACCAAGATATATGCTTTCTCTTATTGCTTATCCTATTGCAGCCTTAGGTGTGAGTGGAATGGTCCTTCTAGTTAAAAATCAGCTAAAAATTAACTACAAAATTATTTTTATATTAATTTTCATCATAATTCTTATTGTTCAAATTGTAAATTTTACTAAAATACCCTCTGTAAATCAATCATTATTTTCTAAGGATAGCTATGATAATTATCTTTGGGTAAGGAACAACATTGATGACCAAAAAAGGATATTATGTATTGGTTGTATACAGTTTGAGGGAATGTTTACTCATAAGCCAACATACCTTCCTTCGTATGAGGTTAATGATGGAGTTATTAATCAAATGCTGGATATTGCACAAAACAATAATACTAAAGGATTAATTCTAACAGAGATTATGGGACACTCTGATTGGAGACTACACTGGGTTGGATTAAAATTGGAAACATACGGATTCAGGTACCATTTAAGGTTGAACAGAAGTATCTGTGAATTTGACTACTGGATTTTTAAAGATTTGGGACAGGTAACACCTCTAATAAATGCAATAGCATTAAAAATTGTGGCAAAGAACAATACAGTGGTACATGCTGCAAACAATTTTTTTGTGATAAAAAATAATTATGTAAAAGGTGAATGTATTTGAAGCATAAGAAACATATTTCAAATTACA